>JAUSJS010000131.1 GCA_030647575.1 Candidatus Limnocylindrales bacterium
CCTCCCTCGAAGGCCTCCAGCAGGTCCTCCTCCAGCTCGAACTGGCGGTCGCGCAGGGCCGCCAGGTCGGAGAAGACCACCGTGCCGGCGAGCGACCAGACCTTGATGCGCAAGATGTGTCCGCTCGTCACCAGCCGGCCCAGCTCGTCGTTGACCGCTGCCCCCTCGGCGCTTGCCGGGTCGACCAGCGCATCGCGGCTGACCAGCCGATCGACCGATCCGCGAACGACCGCCTCGGTGGTTCGCACCGCCTCGTTGACGGCCGTCACCGCCACGTGATCGGACACGACCTGGGCAACGACGAGGGCGGTGGCGATCACCAGCGCGCAGGAGGTGGACAGCACCACCGCGCGGAGTCCTGGGCGCCAGGCAGTGGAGAGGCGCAGTCGACGCATTGGAGCCTACGGTAGGTCGCTCGATGACGCGCATCTACCGGACTTTCGTCCTGCATCGCGGCTCGCGGAGGAGTCGGAACGGCGGCGGCCGGCTCACCCGCTGCCACCCCGGCCGGCGGACTTCACCCGAGCTGGCGTACCATGGGCTCCGCCCCGCCGCCCTGAAGCCAGTTCCCATCCCCGCACGCGAGCGACGCATGCCGAAGCCACCGAGGCCCCTCGCCGCCCCGACCTTCGCCCTGGCCCTGATCGTCGCGAGCGCGCCGCTGACGTTCGTCGGTCCCGCCCCGGCCGCGGCCTCGATCATCAGCGCCTATGCCTCGGTCAGCCGCGAGCCTGTCGCGCCCGGCGTCCAGTACGACCAGGGGCGGATCCTGACGACGGCGGGAAGCCAGGCGGTCAACATCGTCGAGATCGACCTGGCAAACCCGGCCATCTCCTTCGAGTCATCGCTCTCCAACGGGCGCGTGACCGGTCTCGAGCGAATCAGCAGCCAGGCCCAGAACCACTCCTTCGAAGGCCACCGGGTGGTCGCCGCGATCAACGGCGACGTCTGGGCCGGCTTCTCCAACGACATGGAGCACGCGCCCAACGGCCTTCACGTGGAGGCCGGCGAGCTGGTGACCGCCGGGCCGGCCGCACGACCCACTTTCGGCGTGGGTGCGGATGGCCGGCCGCTGATCGGATCGCCTCTCGTCAGCATCACCCTCGGGACCAGCTTCGCCGGCCAGTTCGTGATCAACCGGGTCAACCAGCTTCGCCGGCTAGGCGAGGTGGTCCTCTACACGCCGCATTTCGGCAGCCGGACGAGCAGCGCCGCTTCCGGGACCGACATCGTCATCAGCGGGCTCTCCCTACCGTTGCGGACGTCGGGGACCTGGACTGGGTTCGTTTCCACGGTGAGGCCGGCTGAGGGCGGTTGGCCGATCGAGCCTGGGACCGCGGTCCTGACGGCGCCGGTGACGTCGCAGCTCGGCACGCTGGTCCCAGGTGAGCCGATCACCCTCACGGCCACGGTCACCTCGGGCTGGGAGTCAATCCAGCACGCCGTCGGGGGGCGCGAATGGATCGTGCGCGATGCGGCTGTCAGCATCTCGCCGCGCCCGGCCAGCGCCGATGAGATCCATCCGCGTAGCTCGGTCGGCCTCACCGCGGACGGACGCCTGATCCTCGCCACGGTGGACGGCCGGCAACTCGGCTGGAGCGACGGCATGCGGCTCCCGGAACTCGCCGACCTGATGCTCTCGCGCGGTGCGGTCACGGCGCTCAACCTCGATGGCGGAGGTTCGACCTCGCTCGCCGTCCGTCGCGCCGGCACCGACGGGGCGGTGCTGGTCAACCGGCCCTCCGACGGCTCGGAGCGGCCGGTCACCAACAGCATCCAGGTCATCAGCAACGTCCCGACCGGGCCGCTCTCCGCTCTCAACGTCCAGCCCGGATCCCAGAGCGTCTATCGGAACGGAACCGTGGACTTCCGTTTCAGCGGGATGGACTCGGCATACAACCCCGTCCCGCTCGCAGCGGGCCAGGTGAACTGGTCGTTGACGGCGCCGATCGGCACCCTCGACGCCAACGGTCACTTCCTCGCAACGGAGCCCGGCACCGCGCAGGTCATCGCGGCCGCCAACGGGATCACCGGCTCGGCCCAGATCACGGTGCTCGCCGACGCGTCGCCGCCAGTCACGCGCCCACCGAAGGTCAGCCTGCCCGTTGGTCGTTCCATCGGCAGTGGTGTCCCGGCGACGGTCGCATGGGACGCTGCGACCGACGTCGGGTCTGGCGTTGCGTCGTACGAACTCCAGCGTAGCGTCGACGGCCGGGCGTGGACCACGATCTCGATCGCTTCACCGTCAGCCCTGAGCGCCGTCCTTGCTCTGCCCCGCGACCGGACGTATCGGTTCCAGGTTCGAGCGGTTGATCGCGCCGGCAACACCGGCGCGTGGAGCACGGCCGGATCGTTCCGTGTGAGTGTCGCGCAGGAGTCGGCCCGGGCCGTGACGTTCGTACGCGGCACCTGGAGCAAGAGAACGTCGAGCTCGTTCGACCTCGGAGCTGCGCGGTCGACCGCGACGACCGGCGCGATCGCGCGTTTCGCGTTTACGGGGAGCTCGTTCGCGTGGGTCGGGGCGAAGGGTCCGAGCAGGGGCGCCGCTCGCGTCTATGTCGACAAGACGTACGTTGGGACGGTCAACACCTACAGCTCTGCCATCGCCACCCGAGTCCTGCTGTCGTCCCGAACCTGGCCGAGCTCGGGTCGCCACACGATCGAGATCCGGGCCGTCGGGACGGCCGGTCACCCGCGACTTGACCTCGATTCCTTCGTGGTGCTCACCCCGCTGCCAGATGGCACGCTCCCGCCACCGGCGCCGTCGCCAACGCCGACGCCTTCGCCAACGCCGACACCCTCCCCGACGCCGCCACCGTCGACCGCCCCAGGGGCGGTCTTGGTGGGGGCCGGGGACATCGCGTCCTGCGGGCTGACGGCGGACACGGCCACCGCGACCGTGGTTGCCGGAATCGCCGGGACCGTCTTCGCGGCTGGTGACAACGCCTACGAGACCGGCAGTGCCGCCAACTACGAGGATTGCTATGACCCGACGTGGGGCGCGTTCCGCGATCGAACCTACCCGGTTCCCGGCAACCACGACTACGAGACCTCCGGCGCGGCCGGCTACTTCGATTACTTCGGCGCCCAGGCGGGCCCGGCGGGCACGGGCTGGTATGCCTACGACCTGGCTGGCTGGCGGATCTACGCCCTGAATTCCAACTGCCTGGTGGTCGGTTGCGACGTCGGCTCCGAACAGGAGCAATGGCTGCGGGCCGACCTCGCCGTGTCGCCGCGTGCCTGCGTCCTGGCCTACTGGCATCACCCCCGCTTCAGCTCCGGGCAGCACGGCAACGACTCGGAGGTCGCACCGCTCTGGAACGCGCTCTACGACGCTGGCGCGGAGGTGATCGTCAACGGCCACGATCACGACTACGAGCGATTCGCGCCGCAGACGCCGTCCGGTACGGCCAACTCGGCGACGGGCATCCGCGAATTCGTGGTCGGCACCGGCGGTGCGTCGCTGCGCAGCTTCGCCACGATCCGGGCGAACAGCCAGGTCCGCAATCGGACGACCCACGGGGTCATCAAGTTGACCCTCTCGTCGAATGGCTACGCCTGGCAGTTCATTCCGGCTGGCGTCGGTACGTTCAAGGACTCGGGCAGCGGGACCTGTCACTGACAAGGTCCGCGGTATCATCCGGGGGTCCGCCCGTAGCTCAGTGGATCAGAGCGACTGACTTCGGATCAGTAGGTCGGGGGTTCGCATCCCTCCGGGCGGGCCACAATCTGAGCGTGAAACGGCCCCCGGACGATGTCCGAGGGCCGTTCTGATTCGAGCCGTACCACCCGGCGTACCACCCTCAGGCACCGGCGGCTCGCTTCCGACGGGTCAGGACACCGTCCATGCGCACGGCAGTCCGCTCGAGCATCGCCGGCGTCAGGTGCGCGTAGACGTCGGCCGTCGTCGCGATCTGCGAGTGGCCGAGCGTCCGCGAGATGACGCCGAGCTCCTCGCCATCCTCCAGGAGCAGGGTCGCGTAGGCGTGGCGGAGGTCGTGGAACCGCTGTCGCGGAAGACCGGCGTCCCGCAGGTGCCCATGGAAAGCCCTCAGGACGTTGCGAGCCATGAGCGGGCGCCCGTGGCGAGTCGCGAACACGTAATCGAGGTCGGCCCACCTGGCGCCGGCCGCCAGGCGCTCG
>JAUSJS010000133.1 GCA_030647575.1 Candidatus Limnocylindrales bacterium
GCCGAGTTCGAGGCCTTCCGAGATCACTGGGGCCACCGCGAACAGAACGAGGACTCGTATCGCACGACCTTCGCCAGGTCCGAGCTGGACACGGGCCTCTGGGTCGTCGCCTGGGACGGCGAGCAGATCGCCGCCGTGGTCGAGAACTGGATCTGGCCCGCAGAGAACCAGAGGCTCGGGGTCAAGCGCGGCTGGCTCGAGCGGATCAGCGTCCGGCGCCCGTGGCGCCGTCGCGGCCTGGGCCGAGCGCTGACGGCCGCCTCGCTGATCCGGCTTCGTGAGGCCGGGATGGCCGAGGCAATGCTCGGCGTGGACTCCGAGAACCCAAACGGCGCGTTCGGACTCTACGAAGGCCTCGGATTCGAGGTCCATAGCCGCTCGGCGGCCTACCGCCGGCCGCTCGACCTCGAGGGCTGACCCGGCAACACGAGTTCTGCCGGCCACGAACGGTCGGTCAGGCGAACAGCCGGCGGCCGTCCCGGACCAATTCCATCCAGGCGCGTTCACGCCCGATCGTCGTGGCCGAACCATGTCCCGGAAAGACCGCGATGCGATCCTCCAGGCCGGCCAGCCGGGCGATCGATTCGACCATCGCCTCCGGGTCGCCGCCGGGGAGGTCGACTCGCCCCCAGCCCGCGGCGAACAGGGTGTCGCCGCTGTAAAGCAGGCCCTCGTCCTCGGCCAGAAGGCAGACCGACCCCTCAGTGTGCCCCGGGGTGTGGAGGACCCGCAGGCGGATCGCCCCGAAGCGGATCGCGCCGCCTTCCGCCAGCTCGACGGCCGGCACCGACGGCGGGATCTCGAACGGCGCGTAGATCGGCTGGGGCCGCTCGAGGCGCTCCCGGTCGAGTGGATGGACCGCGATGTCCGCGCCGGTGTGGGCGGCCACGGCGGCGTTGTCGCCGATATGGTCCCAGTGGCCGTGGGTCGAGACGATCAGCTTGAGCGTCCAGTCACGCGCCGCGAGCTCGTCCGCGATCCAGGCCAGCGACGGCGTGGCGGTATCGATGGCGATCGCCTCGCGAGAGCGCGGATCGGCCAGGACGTGGACATTGGTCGCGATTGGGCCGACGACGCGACTGAGGCGTTCCACGCCTACGAGGATCCTCTGGATCGCAGGATGGCCAGCACTCGTGGGTCGATCCAGCCCGGGGCCGCCGTCCGTTCCTCAAGGTTCTCGACATCCAACCAGTCATCGAGCGCTCGCTGCCACCCGCCGTCCCAGTTCGGCGGGAACGGGCGCGGCTCGCCCACGACCGGGCGCGACGGCTCGTCGGCATGAGCAGGACCGGACATCGGGACGTAGACGCTCTCGAATCGGCCACCCGGGCCACCGCCCAGAGACTCCAGGATGGCCCGGATCTCACCGGCCGTCGCCTCGTCGACCGGTTGCAGTGTGGCCGGATCGGGTCGTTCGAAATAGAGGTGTTGGAGATCGAGCAGCCGGCCGAGCTCACCGATCGGATCGTCATGATGGTCGACCCGCAGATCGATCCAGCGGTCATTCCCACCGCCGAAGCCGCCACCGGCGCGAACGACCAGGAGCGCAGCCGATTCGCGACCGCGTCGATCACCGCCGGCGGCGTCAGCGGCCGCCAGACAGGCAACCAGCAGATCCGGGAACGGACGGCCGCCAGCCAGGAACGTGTCGACCAGGCCATCGACGACCGCCGCGCCGGCGAGGATGTTGCCCTGCGCCGCGAAGCCAGGGCCCAGCCGACCACCGGCCCACGCGAAGCAGCCCCCTCCGGTGTGCGTGGCCGAGCCGCCGCGAGCGTCGACGATGCCGGCCTGGCGCTCCTCGCGCAGGTCGTCCTCCGCGACGAGCCGAGCGAGCGTCTCCTCGGCCCCCAGCCCGGCCGCCAGCAGCGCGAGGCCATCCGGCCCGTAGGCGACGTTGGCGAACGACTGCGTCGCAATCGCCCCAACGCCTGCGCGCGCCCAGGGCACCACCGCTCCGACGGCGAGGAACTTCGACTGCACAGCAACCCCGAGGTCGCCAGTCGCCGGGTCGAGGGCGACGATCGAATAGGTCATCGGCGGGGCGAGGCGAGGCCGTGACGCGGGCGCTCGATCGCGCCCTTGGTCATGCCTCGAGCTTGGTCCGCATGCAGTCGAAGGTCTTGCCGATCATCTTGTTGGCCGTTCCCTCGATCAGGCGCGCCCCGACGCTCGCCAGCGTGCCCGCGATGTTCACGTCGGCGTTCCAGTCCATGACCGTCGTGCCGTCGGCGCCGTCCGACAAGCGCATCTCCGCGGTGGCATCAACGGCGCTGCCCGGCGCCTGGCCGTGGGCCTTGATCAGCGCCCGGTCGGGTGGCTGTTGCTCGGCGAATTCCATGTTGACGACGAAGCGGGCGCTGATGAATCCGATCCCCACCTTGGCGGTTGCCTTGAAATGGGTCGGGTCCATCACCTCGATCTTCTCGACGCCGGGGCCGCACTGTCCGACCTGGTCGGGATCCGTGACGAACGCCCAGACACGCTCGCGGGAGGCGCGGATCGGAACGGAACCTTCGAAGTGCATGAGGAATCTCCAGCGAGGACTCGTGGGGCGGTCAGTCGGCCGAGGATACCGACGCCGCCAGGTAGGAGGTCGGCTCGCGAATGAAGCTCGTCCGGCAACCGATCGAGCAGAACGCATAGACGACGCCGTCATGCTCCGCGAGGTGACGGGCGTGGGAGCGATCCACGGTCATCCCGCAGACCGGGTCGAGCAACACGATGTCGTCGACCATGGGCTCGATGCCTTGGACGGGACCCTCGCCGGCGAGCGTCGCCGGCCCGGGCGAGGCCACGAATGCGGCCGTCCCGCGCCGGACCTGGACCAGCTCGGCCAGGATCGAGAGGGCGATCTCTTCCGCCGTCTCGGCACCCAGGTCAAGACCGGCCGGCGCGCGCAGAGCTGCCAGGCGCTCATCCGGGAGCCCGCCTTCATCGCGGAGCCAGGCGCGCACGACGGCCGCCCGAGTCGGCGAGGCAACCAGCCCGACGTAGGCGGCGTTCCGGGCGAGTGCCGCGGCCAGGGCTTCCTCGTCCCAGACCCCCTGGGTGGCGACGACGATCGCCGGGTTCGCCGCTGGGTCCGTGGCACCGATCTCCGAGCCAACGACGACCCGTTCGGCCGACGGGAACGCCGCCGGGTCGGCAATCGGATCAAAGATCGAGACCCGCCAACCGGCGGCCGAGCCCAGCTCGACCAATGCACCGGCGATGGGTGTCGTCCCGGCCACCCACAGGACCGGTGCGGGCAGATGCGGTTCCACGTAGATCTCCAGTGTTCCCCCGGAGTGACAGGTCATGACCAGCTCCACGATCCCGTCGCCGCGCCGGCCCTCCGCCGGAGCGTCCTTCGAGAGGCGGAGGAGGCGCGGTTGACCGTCGACCAGCGCTCGGAGCGCCTCGCGGACGACGACCGGCTGGGCGCAGCTGCCGCCGACCCAGCCCTCGATCGACCCGTCGGGATGGACCAGGCCGGACGACCCGGGACGCGCCGATGTCGGCCGTCGAACCGCCACGACCGTGGCGACCGCGAACGACTGACCGGCCGCCTCCAGCTCGGCGGCGCGCCCGAAGATCGAACGCCGGGCCATGACGCCTACGAGATGCCCTTCTCGTGCAGGATGGCCCAGATCTTCTGGGGCGTCATCGGGATGTCCACATTGCGGACGCCCAGATGCCAGAGCGCATCGACGACCGCGTTGGCGATCGCCGGCGGGGCGCCGACGGTCGCCGACTCCCCAACTCCCTTGGCGCCCAGCGGATGGTGCGGGGACGGCGTGATCGTCTTGCCCGTTTCCCAGGCCGGCGTCTCGACCGCAGTAGGAACCAGGTAGTCCATGAACGTCCCGGCCAGGTTGTTGCCCAGCTCGTCGTAGGTGATCGCCTCGTAGAGCGACGGGGCGAGGCCCATCGTCAGGCCGCCGTGAATCTGCCCGTCGACGATCATCGGGTTGATGATGTTGCCGCAGTCATCGACCGCGACGAACCTGCGGATGTGGACCTGGCCCGTTCCCTTGTCGATGTCGACCACGCAGATGTAGCTGCCGAACGGGAAGGTCAGGTTCGGCGGATCGTAATAATCGACCGCCTCCAGGCCTGCCTCCATCCCGGCTGGATGGTTGGTATAGGCCGCAAAGGCGATCTCCTGGATCGTCTTGAACCGATCCGGGGAGCCCTTGACGCTAAACTTGCCGGGCTCCCACTCGAGGTCCTCCTCCGAGGCCTCCAGCAGGTGCGCCGCGAGCTTGCGGGCCTTGTCGCGGATCTTGCGGGCCGCCATCGCCGTCGCCGCGCCGGCAACCGGCGTGGACCGCGAGGCGTAGGTACCGAGCCCGTAGGGCGCAGTGTCCGTGTCGCCGTACTCGATCTTGATGTCCCCGACGGGGAAGCCCAGCTCCTCCGCGATGATCTGGGCGAACGTGGTCTCGTGGCCCTGGCCCGTGGTCTGGACCCCGATCCGCGCCAGCACCTTGCCGGTCGGATGGACCCGAATCTCGCACGAATCGAACATCTTCAGCCCGATGATGTCGAAGTCGTGGGACGGGCCCGCGCCGACGATCTCGGTGAAGCTGCTGATGCCGATGCCCATCAGCTCGCCCTTGGCGCGCTTCGCCGCCTGCTCCTTGCGCAGGTCGTCGTAGCCGATCATGTCCATGGCCTTCTGGAGCGCGACACCGTAATTTCCGGAGTCGTACTCCCAGCCGGTCGGCGTCTTGTAGGGAAATTGCTCCGGCTGGATGAAGTTCTCCATCCGCAGCTGCGCCGGATCCTTGCCGATGTCGTGGGCCAGGATGTCGACCATCCGCTCGATAGCGTGCACCGCCTCGGTGACGCGGAAAGAGCAGCGGTAGGCGACGCCGCCGGGCGGCTTGTTGGTGTAGACGCCATCGACTTCGACGAACGCGTTGTCGAAGTCGTAGCTACCGGTAATGACGTTGAACAGGCCGGCCGGGAACTTGGACGGGTCCGCGGCGGCGTCGGTGTAGCCGTGGTCGGCGATGGTCTTGACCTTGAGGCTGGTGATCTTGCCGGCCTTGGTCGCGCCCAACTCGGCGTGGATGTGGTAGTCGCGGGCGAACGAGTCCGCCTGGAGGTTCTCCGAGCGATCCTCGATCCACTTGACCGGCTTGCCGACGGTCAGGCTGGCCACGACCGCGAGGACGTAGCCCGGGTAGACCGGCACCTTGCCGCCGAACCCGCCGCCCATGTCGTGGGTCTTGACCCGGATGTTCTGCTCCGGCAGGCCGGACACGAGCGCCAGGACCGTTCGGATGGCATGCGGCGCCTGCGAGGTCATGTGCAGCGTCATCTGGCCGCGTACGGCGTCCCAGTCGGCGATGCAGCCGCAGGTCTCGATCGAGGCGACATGGATGCGCGGGATGTAGATGTCCTCAGAGACACGGACGTCGGCCGCGGCGAGCGCAGCGTCGGTCTTCGCGGCATCACCGGATTCCCAATGCCAGATCCGGTTGGTCTGCTTGTCCGCGGCACGGTCCGGGCGGAGGACCATGGCACCCGGTTCGAGCGCCTTGTGCGGATCCACGATCACGGGGAGTGGCTCGTAGTCGACGAGCACGGCGGCGACCCCGTCCGCCGCGATGTAGCGCGAGGTGGCGACGACCGCCGCCACCTCCTGGGATTGGTACATGACCGTGGTCGTCGGCAGGACCATCTGCTTGTCGCCAGCCAGGGTCGGCATCCAGTGCAGGCCGGCCTTCTCGAGGTCCGCCCCCGTGATCACAGCCAGGACGCCCGGGATCTTGAGCGCCTCGGACGCGTCGATCCCCTTGATCGTGGCGTGGGCGTACGGGCTCCGGACGATGTCCAGCCAGAGCATCCCGGGCAGGACGAGGTCGTCGATGTACTCGCCGGCGCCGCGGATGAACCGTGGGTCCTCCTTGCGCTTGACCGAGTGGCCCATGCCCCCGATCTCAGGACTGGTGCGGGGTGTCGTTTCGGTGGTCATCTCGTCACTCCGGCTCAACTCGCCGCGACCGGCTGTGCGCCGACCTGGGTTTCGGCAGCGGTCCGCATCTCGCCGGCCGCCTGCTGGATGGACTTCACGATGTTCACGTAGCCGGTGCAGCGGCACAGGTTGCCGCTGATCCCTTCCCGGATCTCGGCCTCTGACGGGTCGGCGTTCTGGCCGAGCAGCCAGGCCGCCTGCCTGATCATCCCGGGTGTGCAGAAGCCGCACTGCAGGCCGTGCTGATCCCAGAAGGCCTGCTGGAGTGGATGGAGGGTGGCGCCGCTGGCCATCCCTTCGATGGTCGTGATCGATCGGCCATCGGCCTGGACCGCCAGCATCGTGCAGGACTTGGCGCTTTCGCCGTCGACGTGGATGGTGCAGGCGCCGCAGTTGCTGGTGTCGCAGCCGATATGCGTGCCGGTCAGCCCGAAGACGTCGCGCAGGAGATGGACGAGGAGGAGGCGAGGCTCGACGTCGGCCTCGCGCGCCTCGCCGTTGACGGTGACCGTGATGTGCTGGGTCGTCATCGTGGCACCCTCCTACGCGTTCGCGAGCGCGCGCTCGACGGCGGTGCGGAGCGCCCTGACGGTCAGCTCAGCGGCCATCGCCCGCTTGTATTCCACCGGACCACGGACGTCGCCGGCGGGGCGGCTCTGCGCGCCTGCCGCGGCGGCGGCTTTTCTGAACAGCTCCTCGGCCGGAGCGTTGCCGGCGAGGATCGCCTCGGCGTCGGTTGCCGCGAAGGGGGTCTCGGCCACGCCGGTGAGGCCGATCCCCGCGCTCTCGATGCGCCCATTGGCGCCGAGACGGACGACGGCCGCCACTCCGACCGTTGCGAAGTCTCCAACCTTGCGCTCGAGCTTCTGGTAGGCGCCTCCGGCTCCGCGCGGCCGCCGCGGGATCCGGATCTCGGTCAGGACCTCGGTCGGTTCGATCGCCGTCGTGAAGGTGTCCAGGAAGAACTCGCGAGCCGCGATGGCACGCTCGCGCGACTGGCTCCGGCAGATGATGGTCGAGCTGGTGGCGAGCAGGACGGCCGGCCAGTCCGAGGCCGGGTCAGCGTGGGCCACCGAGCCGCCGATCGTCCCCCAGTTGCGGACCTGCGGATCGCCGATGACGGCGGTCACATCATGGAGGAGCGGATAGCGATCACGAACCATCGGCATCTCGTGGATCTGCCGATGCGTGGCGCGCGCGCCGATCCGCAGGTAGTCGTCCGTTTCGGCGATGCCATCAAGCCCGGCGACGTCGCGCAGGTCGACCAGGAGCGCGGGCTGCGCGAGCCGGAGCTTGATCAGGGGAAGCAGGCTGTAACCGCCCGAGAGCAGCTTGGCCTCACCTTCCCGGTCCTTCAGGATTCGCAACGTCTCGGCCATATCGGCCGGACGAACGTAGTCGAACTGGCCTGGGATCATCGCGCTGGGACCCTCCTCCTCGCTCACGCGAGGGCGATGTCGGCCCATCCGGCCCGGATGGGCGCAGAGCTGTGGCGACGACACCGGGCCGACGGTCGGGTCACGAGGGGGCGACGACCGAGGTCCGGCGCTGGGACGCGTTGCGGGCTAGTATCGGTCCGCAGCCATTGGTACGTCAACGCAACGGACCGCGGATTGCGACGCCCCGACCGCGGGACCCTACCCGCAGGATTCGTGCTTCACAGACGCGGCCTCACGGCAGTCGAGGGTCAGGCGGCCACCAGCGGCGTGCCCGTTTCGAGGAAGGTCTTCAGGCCCGACACGATGTACTCCACACCGCCTCGGAACTCCGCATCCGTCCGCGATCCAGGGACGAGGGCCGTGGTCACGGTCAGCCTGGCCGTGCCGTCATCCGCTCGGCGGACGCTCATCATGGAGGACTCCATGTGACGATCCCGATGTCGTTTGCGGTCCGGCCCCGGATCGTCCAGCCGTCGGCATCGCGGACGGCCAGCTCGTCGAGGGCGGATTGGAGCCGTGCCTCCTTGGGGCCGGAGGGATCGATCCACAGCTGCCGCCGCACGAATCCCTCCAACGCCTCGCGAGATTCGAAACGGCGCGGCTCGGTGACCACCTTGGCGACCGACGGATCGCGGCCGCGAGCACGCAGCAGCTCCACGAAGTCCGGCAGCGCCGGCAGCGCCAGGCGCGACTCCAG
>JAUSJS010000153.1 GCA_030647575.1 Candidatus Limnocylindrales bacterium
TCCCAATCAGGCTGGCGACGGTTACCGCGAAATGGATCGAGATGTCTGCCGATGCCCCGACGGCGATCGGGCCCGACCAAGTCAGGCGGCCGCCCGAGATCGCCGGTTCGGCGCTCGTCGCGCCGCTCGTCGAACCAACGACGTACGAGAAACCAGTGGGGAGATCGTCGAACACCGATGACAGCGACACGGTGAAGGCGTTCGGGTTCGAAAACGTGATCGTGTAGCCGTTCGAGCCTCCTGCCGGCGTCGTGCCGGCATCGGCAACCTTCGCCGTGGTCAGCGGGACGCGACCGATCGGCGAGAAACCGGTGAACTGCGACCGAGTCACGGCGCCGCCGGCAGGCACCGTGATCTCCCAGCTGAGGCCGGCTCCGTTGTCGATGAGCTCGTTGCACCTGCACGTGTCCGGGAACGGGGTCAACGAGGCCACCCGGCCCCAGACTTCGCCGAACCCGGCCTCGTAGTAGTGGCTTCCAGCGGAGAGCGGGAACCACTGTTGGATCCGCGCCCCGCTATCGAGCGAGGTAACACACGCGACGGCGCCCGTGCTGGGGTCCGCGCTGCCGTATCCCTCGTCAGAGTTCTGGAGGAAGCAATCGCCAGCTCGGTAGAGCAGGAGGGTCCTGGCTGAGGGCCCGGCATTCGCGATCGCGATATCGGTGCGGTAGGCCTCCTGCCCGATGACGTAGCTGTCGGTCTGGGTCAGCCGCAGGCCCGTGGAGCCCAGATCGACGACAGTGATGATCCGCAGCGGATCCGACTCGCTGCCGGTGCCGGTCACCGCCGATTGGCTCACGGCCGTAAATGGCGCATCGACGCTCGGGCCGGCGGGGATCGACGCCGGCCCGTAGAGAACGCCGTCGACCCCGACCAGCGTCGCGCAGGCCGTGTCGCCGAAGAACTCTCCACTCAGATCCGAGGCGTGGTTGACTGCGCAGTTGAGATCGGGGGTCGTCTCGATCCTGGTGAGCGGCCCGCTGGACACGATGGCCGAGGGGTCCAGGGCCGAGGAGACCACGATGCTTACGGTCGCGAGATTCGAATCGGCGAACCCGTCGTTCGCCCGGAACGTGAAGCTGTCAGGCCCCACATAGCCGGTGTCCGAAAGGTAGGAACAGCTCCCCTCTGCTGGGCAGGGAGTCCCAAACAGGATCCCGTGGACAGGGGCATCCACGATCGAGAACGTGAGCTGATCGGCGTCCAGGTCCTCGGCTGGCATCGAGAACCCCATCGCTGCGCCGGACACCACGTTGACGGAGATGTCTTCGGCCACCGGCGGGGTGTTGATGCGGACGGTGATCGCCACCGTCGCGATGTTCGATTCGAGGAGCCCGTCGTTCGCGCTGAACGTGAAACTGTCCGGCCCGAGATAGCCGGGCTCGGGCGTGTAGAGGCAATCCCCGAAATCAGCACAGTCCGTCCCATCGAGAGTCCCGTGCGTCGGGCTACCGATGATCGCGAAGGTGACCGAGTCGAAATCGGGATCGGCCGCGGACAGAGCGATCGATCGGGGGGTGTCTTGTTCCACCGCGGCCGACCGATCGAAGGCGACCGGCGCGCTGTTCTCGAAGATGGTGAGCGACACAGTGGCGAGGTTCGAGTCGGTCGTGCCGTCATTCGCCCTGAATGTGAAGCCGTCGGGACCCACGTAGCCGGCGGCCGGCGTGTACACGCAATCGCCAAAGGCAGCGCAATCCAGCCCACCGATCGCCCCGTGTGTCGGCGTGTCGACGATCCCGAATGTCAGCGTGTCGAGATCAGGATCCGACGCCTCCAGGGACATTTCGAGCGGCGTCGACTCCCGCGTGCTCGCGGACTGGTCGAAGGCGACCGGAGGTTCAGCGGCATGAACCACCGTCCCGAAGGCGGCCCAGAGAGACGAGCTGAGCAGTCCGCAGATGACGGCGACCGCGAGACCCGGCTTCGCGCTCGCGTACCGCTGCCACGTCGCTCGACGCTCGCAGCCCATTCGAGGCTTGTCGCTCGCGCCAGCGAGATCCCGCCCGATGCGCATTGGACCCCTCTCCGGGCGCATAGCTGCGCTCGGTACCGTGGGGCCGGTCTCGCCGCTCGCTCGGCACGACGGTCAGGCGACCGTTTTGGGGCGTCGTGCCTGGAACCCCCGTTCCCGCGCTTCCCTCCCGATCGGCGTACTTTGCCCCCGCGTCACGTCCAAGACAAGCCCCGAAGTTCGAAAAGCGGTGACAGAACGCTCAGGCGCCGATCCTCAGGCGCCCGCGGCCCTCACCCGGAACGAGCCCACCCCACCCTGCACGTCGATGTCCACCCGATTGGCGGCGGTCGCGTAATCGGGCGATTCGTAGCCGCCGGTCACCGGGGGGAAGCGGGACTCGTCGATCTGGACGCTACCGAGGACCACTCGCGTCCGGATCCGGGCGGCCACGCCTTGCGGGACCTCGAGGGCCAACGAGGCCGCCCCCGTTTCGGCGCGGACCGACGTTGCGCCCGCCGCCCGCGGGAGCAGGATCCGCGTATCGCTCGCGCCGGTATGGAGGTCGAGAATCCGGACCCGCAGGTCACGCAGGTCGAGCACGTTCCGGCTCGCACCCGCGTCGACGCGCAGATCGAGCGGCACATCCGCGGTCAGGCCGACCGTCCAGCTCGATCGACGATCGAGCCACGGCCAGCCATGGGAGGTGTCCTGCTCGAGCTCGAGACGACCCGGCCCCTGCAGGCGGTGGGTGACGCCGCCCAGGAACTCGCCTTCGACGAGCTGGCCGCTCGCGGCCGTGCGAGAAGACAGCTCACCGGCACCGAAGCGAATCCGGATCGCGGCTTCCGTGGCGCCGCCGAGGGGCAGCGCCAGTGCCTCGATGAGGGTTGACCCGTGTGGTACGAACGCTCCGACCAGGAACCAGACGCCGAGCGCGACGGCCAGCCATGGCCACCAGGCGGCAGGATGACGCCGATGACCGTCCAGACGATCGGCCAGGTGAACGCCCAGGGTCCGCCGATGACCCCGAAGCGACCGCGAACGGCCGTCGTGGACGGGCACTGGCTGCGCGATCAAGCCTACCGAGGATGATGCAGCAGGGCGCCGCCAGTCGCCGGTGCCGCACGTCACGACGTGGCGGGTCGTTTGGCCGGCGCGACTCGGCTGGACGCGGTCAGGTACGGTTTCCAGATGCACATGCCGAACCGCCGCCCCGTCCAGCGCGCCCGCCGTGCTCTGATCGTCGCCACCCTCGCCACAGTCGTAGCGACTCTCTTCGCGCCGACGGCGTCTGCCGCCTCGGTCCGCCGCACCTGGAACGCGCAGCTCGGAACGAATGGCGCGAACGGGACCGCGAGCCTGACGGCGTACTGGACTGGGAACGCCGTGCTGGGGCTGAGCCTCGTCGGGCTTCAGCCGTCGAC
>JAUSJS010000163.1 GCA_030647575.1 Candidatus Limnocylindrales bacterium
GTCGACCTGCTGCGCCGGGCCGGCGCGACCGAAGTCCACGTGCGGATCAGCGCGCCGCCGATCTACCACCCCTGCTTCTATGGCATCGACACGCAGGTCGAGACCGAGCTGATCGCCGCGACCCACAACGAGGCCGAGATCCGCGAGTTCATCGGGGCCGATTCGCTCGGCTACCTGTCGATCCGGGGGGTCCTGGCGGCGCTCGAACTGCCCTATGAACAATTCTGCTTCGCCTGCTTCGATGGCCACTACCCGGAGCCGGTCCCGTACGACGCGGCGAGCCGCAAGTTCATCCTCGAGGAACCGGTGGGAGCCAAGTGAGCGCACCGCGGACCTCGCGATCCACCTATGCCGCGGCCGGCGTCGATGTCAAAGCCGGGGAGCGAGCGGTGGAGCTGATGCGCGGCCACGTCGAGTCGACGCGGCGTGCCGAGGTCGTCGGCGGCCTTGGCGGGTTCGGCGGCGCATTCTCCATTCCCGAGGGCTACCGGGAGCCGCTGTTGATCGCCTCGACCGACGGCGTTGGCACCAAGACCGCGATCGCGGTCCGGGTCGGCCGCTTCGACACGATCGGGATCGATCTCGTGGCGATGTGCGTCGACGACATCGTCTGCACCGGCGCCGAGCCGCTCGCGTTCCTCGACTACGTCGCGGTCGGTGAGCTCGACCCGGCCGCCGTCGCCGAGCTGGTGAGCGGCGTGGCGGCCGGTTGCCGTCAAGCGGGCTGTGCGCTCGTTGGCGGGGAGACCGCCGAGCATCCCGGGCTGATGGCCGCCGACGCCTTCGACCTGGCCGGGACGGCGATCGGCGTGGTCGAGCGCTCGCGGGTGATCGACGGGTCGGTCGTCAGCGCCGGCGACGCGATCCTGGGCGTGGCGTCGTCAGGCCTGCACGCGAACGGCTATTCACTGGTCCGCGCGCTCGTCGCCGAGTGGGATCTCGATCTCGCCGAGCCGTACCAGGCGCGCCTCCTCCTTACGCTCGGGGACGTCGCCACGGATGCCGCCCTCGCCAGGGCCACGCACGAGTCGATGGCCACCCTCGGCGAGGTCCTGCTGACGCCGACGCTCGTCTACGCTCGGGCCATCCTGGGCCTGCGCGAGGCCCTGATTTCGCGTGGCTGGGATCTGCACGGCCTCGCCCACATCACCGGCGGTGGACTGCCCGGCAACGTTCCACGCGCGCTTCCGGAAGGACTTGGCGCGCGCCTCGACCCGTCGCGCTGGGTGATGCCGTCGGTCATGCACCTGATCGGGGCACTGGGTGGGATGGACGATGCGGAGTTGCGGGCGACGTTCAATGGCGGCCTCGGAATGATTGCGGTCCTGGCGCCCGAAGCTGTGCCGGCGGCGATCAGCGCGCTGGCGGATCACGGACTGGAGGGGCTCCTCGTCGGCGACGTCGTCGATGTGGACTCGCTGGCCGGGGCTCGCTACGTCGAGGGGCCGCTGGAGGGTCTGGTCGGCGAGGTCGCACGGTGAATGGTCGGATCGCCGTCGGCGTGTCGGGCAGCGGCTCCAACCTGCGGGCGCTGGCCGCCGTTGCCGGCCGCGGCGAGCTCGGAGGCGAGATCGTGCTCGTCTTTGGCGACCGGGCCTGCCCGGCGCTCGACTGGGCGGCGGAGCAGGGGATCGACACCGCGCTGGTGCCCGGCGGCGACGACGCGGCGCTGGTCGCGACGCTCGAAGCCGTTGGCCCAGACGCGGTCGTGCTGGCGGGATACATGCGGATCGTCGGCCCGGCCGTCCTGGCCGCCTTCGCCGGGCGCATTCTGAACACCCATCCGTCGCTGCTCCCGGCGTTTCCGGGCGGCCACGCCGTTGCGGATGCGCTGGCCCATCGCGTGACTGTCACCGGGTGCACCGTCCACCTCGTCGACGCGACGCTCGACGGTGGCCCGATCATCGCCCAGGAGGCGGTCGCGATCCAGCCGGACGACGACGTCGAGTCGCTCCACGGCCGGATCCGAGCGGTCGAGCACCGGCTCCTGCCGCGGGCGGTGGCGCTCATGCTCGCGGGTGCACTCAGCGTCGCGCAGGACGGGCGACACGTCGTCGCCGATCTCGAGCGTGCCGATCGCGCGCTGCCGGTACCGCGCCGAGCGTTGCTGTCGGTGTCGGACAAGACGGGTCTCGTCGCCTTTGCCGGCGGGCTCGTGCGCGCCGGCTACGAGCTCGTCTCCACCGGGGGAACGGCGCGTGCGCTGCGCGACGCCGGCCTGCCCGTGACCGACGTCGCCGCGGTGACCGGTTTCCCAGAGATGCTCGACGGCCGGGTGAAGACGCTCCACCCGCGCGTCCACGGCGGGATCCTGGCCGATCGCCGGCTGGCCGACCACCGGCATCAGCTGCTGGCCGCCGCCATCGCGCCGTTCGAGCTGGTCGTCGTCAACCTCTATCCATTCGCCGCCGCGGCGATGCGACCCGGGATCACCCTCGACGAGCTGGTCGAGGAGATCGACATCGGCGGGCCGTCGATGGTACGGGCGGCCGCCAAGAACCACGCCAACGTCGCGATCGTGTCCTCCCCGCAGCGGTATGAGGCGGTGCTCGCAGCCATCGTCGGGGAGGGGAGCGTAGGCGAGGGGCTGCGTTCCGCGCTCGCCATCGAGGCCTTCCGCCACACCGCGGCCTACGACGCCCGGATCGCGGAGGTCCTCCCGGTCCGGATGGCGGCGGCGGGCGTCGCCCTGCCAGACGAGCCCGGCCTGCCCGGCGCCACCGACCCCTATCCGCCGAGCCTGACCATCGCGCTCGAGAAGGTCGAGGCGCTGCGCTACGGCGAGAACCCCCACCAACCGGCGGCCCGCTACCGGCGCCCGGGGAGTGGCCCGGACGACGGCCCGTTCGCGACCGGCGCGCCACCGCTCCAGGGCAAGGCCCTCTCCTACAACAACGTATTGGATGCCTCTGCGGCCGCGGCGCTCGGGCGTGCCCTGCGTGGCCCTGGCGTCGTGATCGTCAAGCACACGAATCCCTGCGGAGCCGCGGAGCGCCCGACCCTCCTGGAGGCCTGGCAGGCGGCGCTCGCGGGCGATCCCCTCTCGGCGTTCGGCGGCGTCGTGGCGCTGACCCGACGGGTAGACCGGGCCGTGGGCGAGGCACTGGTCTCGATCTTCCTCGAGGTCGTCGTCGCGCCTGGCTACGATGACCCGGCCCTCGAGGTCCTGGCGACCAAGCCAAACCTGCGCCTGGTCGTGGACCCTGAGCTCGCTCGCGACGAGCCGGGCCCCCCGCCTGACCCCACCGCCTCGCTCCGAAGCGCCGGCGGCGCGGTCCTGATGACCGCACCTGACACCATGGCGGACGACCGTACGACCTGGACCGTCGCCACCCGTCGCGCTCCGACGGCCTCCGAGCAT
>JAUSJS010000165.1 GCA_030647575.1 Candidatus Limnocylindrales bacterium
TGAAGGCCGGGGCCAAGGGCGTCAAGATCGCCGTTGCCGGTCGGCTCGGGGGCTCGGAGATGGGCCGCCGCGAGTGGGACAAGGAGGGCCGCATCCCGCTGGGGACCCTTCGGGCGGACATCAGCTACGGCCAGATCCACGCTCACACCACCTACGGCCGGATCGGGGTCAAGGTCTGGATCTATCGCGGCGATATCGCGCCGGTGCGTTCGCTCCCGCGCGAAGCCGGCCTCCCGGCGCAGGCCGGGACGGGGGCCTGACCGATGTTGATGCCGAAACGGGTCAAACACCGCAAGGTCATGCGTGGCCGGATGTCCGGCATGGCCAAGGGTGGCCACACGGTCGCCTTCGGCGAGTATGGCCTGGCCACCCAGGAACCCGCCTGGATCACGAGCCGCCAGATCGAGGCGGCCCGGCGCGCCATGACCCGCTCGGTCAAGCGCGGCGGCAAGATCTGGATCCGGATCTTCCCGGACAAGCCGGCCACCAAGAAGCCGGCCGAGACCCGGATGGGTTCCGGCAAGGGCGCGCCCGACCACTGGGTCGCGGTCGTCAAGCCCGGTCGGATCCTGTTCGAGATGGCCGGCGTGGACCACGAATCGGCCGTCGAGGCGATGCGCCTGGCCAGCCACAAGCTGCCGGTCAGCACCCGGGTCGTCGTTCGTGAGTCGGCGAAGGAGGCGAACTGATGGACATCGAGAAGGTTCGCCAGCTTTCTGATCCGGAGCTCGAGGACGCGCTCCGGGAGGCGAAGCAGGACCTGTGGGGGGCGCGCTTCGCGCTCTCGACCCGGCAGCTCAAGGACTACAGCACGATCCCGCTGACGCGGCGAACGATCGCGCGGATCCTGACCGTCCAGCGCGAGCGCAAGCTCGGCAAGACGGCATAGCCCGGAGCCGCCGATGAACGCTTGCATCTCACCACTCCGCCGGCCCATCCGTTCGTTGGTGTCTCCGCGCGCTCGCTCACGCACCTATGGGTGCGCTTGCTCGCGTGCTCGCCACCGCCTCGGGCTGAGCTCGGCGGAGCAGCAATCTGCGGCGCGCCACCGGCGGCTCAGGGCTACGGAGATCACGCGATGACAGGAGCAGACATCCAGGTGCAAGGCAAGCGGAAGACCAAGGTCGGTCGCGTCGTCAGCGACAAGATGGACAAGACGATCGTGGTGTCCGTCGAGCGGCTGGCACGCCACCGGCTGTACAAGCGGGTCATCCGCTTGACCACGAAGTTCAAGGCGCACGACGAGACCAACGACGCCAAGATCGGCGACACCGTCGTGATCGAGGAGTCGCGCCCGCTCTCGGCGACCAAGCGCTGGCGCCTGGTGTCGATCGTCCAGCGTGGCGGCGATCATGCCCTGCCGGGCGAGATCGTGGTCGAGGAGGCCGAGACGACCGAGGCGATCCACGCGGCGGCCCACCCGGGACGCGCGCGGAGCGAGGATGACGATGCCGCAGCGTCGGACGGCGAGGCCGAATCGTGATCCAGTCGCAGACCCGCCTCAAGGTCGCCGACAACACCGGGGCACGGACAATCCAGTGCATCCGGGTGATGGGCCGCTCGCTCAAGACCGATGCCGGTGTCGGTGACGTGATCATCGCCAGCGTCAAGCAGGCGATTCCCAACGCAGCGGTCAAGAAGGGCGACGTCGTCCGCGCCGTCATCGTGCGCACGGCCAAGGAGTACGGCCGGCCCGACGGCAGCTACATCCGCTTCGACGAGAACGCCGCCGTGCTGATCAACAACCAGGGCAACCCGCGCGGTACCCGGATCTTCGGACCGGTCGCCCGCGAGCTGCGTGACCGCAACTACATGAAGATCGTATCCCTCGCGCCGGAGGTGCTGTGATGGCCATCCGAGCCGCCGCAACGCGCCGCCCCAAGGTTCCTGAGATCCGCAAGGGCGACACCGTCGTTGTGCTCGCCGGCAAGG
The DNA here is from genome assembly GCA_030647575.1 of Candidatus Limnocylindrales bacterium. Classification (GTDB taxonomy): domain Bacteria; phylum Chloroflexota; class Limnocylindria; order Limnocylindrales; family CSP1-4; genus SPCO01. Next base: position 1,933 of record JAUSJS010000165.1, read on the forward strand.
ACGCCGGCAAGCGTGGCGTGGTCGACCAGGTGATCCGCCGCGAGGCCTCGCCGAGTGCCTCGCGCAGCGTCTTCCGGCGGAGCTCGCCGGCCGGCGGGATCAAAGTCGTCATCGAAGGCATCAACATCGCCAAGCGGCACACCAAGCCGCGCCAGTCAGCGGGTGCCAACGATCGGACGCCGAAGATCCACCAGGGCGGCATCCTGGAGATCGCCCAGCCGCTGCCGATCTCGCGGGTCATGCTCGTCTGCACCAACTGCGGCAAGCCGACCCGGATCGCCCACGCGACCCTGGAGACCGGTCGGCGCGTGCGCGTCTGCCGGCACTGCGCCCAGCAGCTGGAGGTGAAGGCATGACCAGCCGACTCCAGGGGCGCTACACCATCGAGGTCGCCCCGGCCCTGCGCAAGCAGTTCGAGTACAAGAACCCGATGCAGGTCCCGCGACTCTCCAAGATCGTCGTCAACATCGGGCTCGGCGAGGCGCTGACCAACGCCAAAGCGCTGGATGCCGCCATCGGCGACCTGTCGATCATCACCGGCCAGAAGCCCATCGTGACCAAGGCCAAGCGATCGATCGCCCAGTTCCACGTCCGGGCCGGCAACTCCGTCGGGGCCAAGGTCACGCTCCGCGGCGAGCGGATGTGGGACTTCATGGATCGTCTGACCACGCTCGCCCTGCCGCGCATCCGCGACTTCCGGGGGATCCCCAGCAAGTCGTTCGATGGGCGGGGCAACTTTTCACTGGGGCTGCGGGAACAGCTCGCTTTCCCCGAGATCGACTACGACAAGGTGGACCGTCTCCGCGGGCTGGAGATCAGCATCGTGACGACGGCGAAGACCGACGAGGAATCGAAGAAGCTTCTCGAGCTCCTCGGCATGCCCTTCGCCTCGTAGGCGCGGGGAGGGAGACACATGGCCAAGAAATCGATGATCGCCAAGGCGAAGCGGACACCCAAGCACAAGGTGCGCGGCTACCACCGCTGCACCGTGTGCGGACGACCGCGAGCCTTCATCCGGCGGTTCGCGCTCTGCCGCATCTGCTTCCGGGAGCGTGCGCTCCTGGGCGAGTTGCCGGGCGTGACCAAGTCGAGCTGGTAGAGGACCGATGAACATCTCCGACCCGATCGCGGACATGCTCACGCGTGTCCGGAACGCGTCACGGGCGCGCCACACCGAGGTGGTCGTCCCGGCGTCACGGACCAAGCGCGAGATCGCCCGCATCCTCAAGGACGAGGGCTTCATTGCCGACGTCCGCGAGGAGCAGGACGGCCCGACCGCGGTGCTGCGCCTCACTCTCAAATATGTCGACGGCAAGGTCTCCGTCGTCTCCGGGCTCAAGCGGATCAGCAAGCCGGGCCTGCGCGTCTACGCGCGCAAGACGGACATCCCGCGGGTGCTCGGCGGCCTTGGCATCGTCATCGTCAGCACCAGCCAGGGGATCATGACCGGCCAGCAGGCGCGCCAGGCGCAGCTGGGCGGCGAAGTCCTCGCGTTCGTCTGGTAGGCGGGACGACATGTCGAGAATCGGACGACTCCCGATCACCGTCCCGTCCGGCGTCGACGTGACGATCGACGGGCGGACCGTGACGGTCAGGGGGCCCAAGGGCAGCCTGAGCCGCTCGCTCCACCCGGATATGACCGTCAGCCGCGAGGAAGCCACCCTGGTCGTCAGCCGGCCGACGGAACAGAAGACCCACAAACAGCTCCACGGGCTGACCCGAACCCTGGTCAACAACATGGTCGTCGGCGTGACCGACGGCTATCGGAAGGGCCTCGAGATCACCGGCGTCGGCTACCGGGCGGTCCTCAACGGCCGCAAGCTCCAGCTCAACCTGGGCTACAGCCATCAGATCGAGATCGATCCGCCCGAGGGCATCAGCTTCGAGGTCGAGAACCCGACCCGCCTCGCGGTCGTTGGCATCGACAAGGAGCTGGTCGGGCAGATCGCCGCGAAGGTCCGGTCGACCCGCAAGCCGGAGCCCTACAAGGGCAAGGGCGTCCGCTACGCCGGCGAGTACATCCGCCGCAAGGCCGGCAAGGCTGGCAAGATCGGTGCCAAGAAGTAACCACGTGACGGACAAGGAACGAAACCGATGACACAGGTCGCCACTCGCGGCGCCGCGCGACGCAAGCGCCACGACCGGATCCGCCTTCACCTGGCGGGAACGGAGGTGCGCCCGCGTCTGGCGGTGTTCCGCAGCCTCAACCACATCTACGCGCAGGTCATCGACGACGCGTCCGGCCGGACGCTCGCTGCCGCCTCGACGGCCGACAAGGAGCTGAAGGGCTCCAAGGCGACCAAGTCGGCGGAGGCGGCCGTCGTTGGACGCCTCGTCGCCGAGCGGGCCAAGGCCGCCGGGGTCGAACGCGTGGTATTCGATCGAGCCGGGTTCCGGTACCACGGGCGGATCAAGTCGCTCGCCGATGCCGCCCGCGAAGCCGGCCTCGACTTCTGATCGGAAGGAGCCAACGTGGCACGGATCGACCCATCCAAGCTCGCGCTCGAGGAGCGCGTCGTCCAGATCAATCGAGTCGCCAAGGTCGTCAAGGGCGGTCGGCGATTCAGCTTCAGCGCGATCGTCGTCGTCGGTGACGGCGCGGGCCATGTCGGGGTCGGCCTCGGCAAGGCCGGCGAGGTCCCCGAGTCGATCCGCAAGGGGGTCGAGGACGCGAAGAAGAACCTGATCCTGATCCCGATGGTCGGGACCACGATCCCGCACGAGGTCCGGACCGAGTTCAGCGCCAGCAGGGTGCTGCTCAAGCCGGCCTCGCAGGGGACCGGAGTCATCGCCGGTGGTGCCGTCCGGGCGGTGCTCGAGGCAGCCGGCGTCCGCGACATCCTGTCCAAGACCCATGGCTCGACCAACCCGGTCAACGTCACGCGGGCGACCATCGAGGCGCTCCGCAGCCTGCATTCGGCCGAAGAGCTGGGTGCCCGGCGCGGGGTCAAGCTGGTCAGCCGGATCCCCGGCCAGCCGGCACCCGTCGCGGAGGGGACAAGTGGCCGGTAAGCTCAAGGTGACCCAGATCAAGAGCACGATCAGTCACATCGCGCGCAACCGGGCGACGGTCCGGGCGCTCGGTTTGCACGGGATCGGCAGTACCAGCGTGGTGACCGACAATCCGGCGACGCGCGGCATGGTCCGCCAGGTCCATTTCCTCGTCTCCGTCGAGGAGATCGCCGAAACCGACTCCGGGGAGAAGTCATGAAACTCCACGACCTCCGCCCGGCCGACGGCTCCCGTCAGCAGCGGACCCGGGTCGGCCGTGGCATCGCGGCCGGCAAGGGGAAGACCGCCGGCCGAGGCACGAAGGGCCAGAAGGCACGCGCCGGCGGCTCGATCCCGGCCTGGTTCGAGGGCGGCCAGACGCCGCTGCATATGCGCATCCCCAAGCTGCGCGGTTTCAAGAACCGGTTCAAGGTCGAGTACGAGGTCGTCAACATCGGTGCCATCGGTGCGCTTGCGGAGCGTGGCGCGTTCGAGGTCGAAACACCCGCGAAGAAGGGCGCCAAGGCTGGCCCGATCACCGTCAACCAGGACATCCTGCGCGCGGTCGGTCTGGTGCGGACACTCAACAAGCCGCTGAAGATCCTGGGCGCCGGGGACCTGTCCGCGCCGCTCTTCGTGGTGGCGGATGCCTTCACAGCATCCGCTCGAAGCAAGATCGAGGCCGCCGGCGGAAGCGTCAACGTGCTCGAGGTCCCGGCCACGCCGTTCGCTGCCCTGGGTGTGACCCCCGACGTCGAGGCCGGCGCGGCCCCGACTGGCGGCAAGCGTGCAGCCGCGCGGGCCGCCGCCGGCGAGCGCCCCAAGGCCGCTGTCGCAGCCGCTGAGCCAGCCGAGCCCGCCAAAGCCGCCGCCGAGGCTGAGACGCCCTCCGGCGACGACGCCTGACCGTGTTCGACTCACTGCTCAATGCACTCCGTGCGCCGGATATCCGGCGCCGGGTGCTCTATGTCCTGGCGCTGCTGATCGTCTTCCGCCTGCTGGCAGCCGTCCCGGTGCCCGGCATCGACAAGGCTCAGCTGAAGGATTTCGTCGAGGGCAACGCCCTGGTCGGCCTGCTCGACCTGTTCTCGGGCGGCGGCCTGTCGAACTTCTCGGTCGTGGCCGTGGGCATGAACCCGTACATCAACGCCTCGATCATCATGCAGTTGATGACCGGCGTCGTGCCCTCGCTCCAGGCGCTCAGCCGCGAGGGTGAGTACGGCCGCAACAAGATCAACCAGTACACCCGCTACTTGACCGTGCCGATGGCGATGCTCCAGTCGTACGGCTTCCTGGCCCTGCTCAACTCCCAGCAGGTCCTGACCGGGACCTTCGACCTGGCGAGCTTCACCACCCTGACCCAGATCGCCACGCTGACCGCCGGGGCGATCGCCCTGATGTGGATCGGCGAGCTGATCACCGAGCGCGGGATCGGCAACGGCATCAGCTTCATCATCTTCGCCGGCATCGTCAGCCGGGCACCGAGCGCCATCGGTGCGTTCATGCTCACCCCGAACATCACGGTGCTGATCGCCTTCGGCGTCGTCGCCATCGCCGCGGTCGCCGTGATCATCTACATCCAGGAAGGCCAGCGCCGGATCCCGATCCAGTACGCCAGCCGGGTCCGTGGCCGGCGGATGTACTCCGGCGGTCAGACCTTCCTGCCACTGCGGGTCAACCAGGCCGGCGTTATCCCGATCATCTTCGCGATCAGCATCCTGCTCTTCCCGCAGCAGCTGGCGTCGTACTTCACGACGTCGGAGATCACGATCGTGGCCGACATCGCGCGGGGTATCGTCACGTTCTTCAGCCCAAGCTCGCTCATCTACATCGGGCTCTACTTCCTGCTGACCGTCGGGTTCACCTACTTCTACACCGCGTTCACGTTCAAGCCGGATGAGACCGCCGAGCAGCTGCGCAAGAACGGCGGCTTCATCCCGGGCATCCGCCCCGGCCGTCCCACCCAGGACTACCTCGCCCGGGTCGTCAGCCGGATCACCTTCGCCGGTGCCATCTTCCTGGCGACCGTGGCCGTTGCGCCCTCGGTCGACGCCCTGGGCGTACCGGACCTCGGCGCCCTCAGTCTCGGCGGCACGAGCCTGCTGATCGTGGTCTCGGTCGTCGTCGAAACGATGAAACAAATCGAGGCGCAGCTCATGATGAGGAACTACGAAGGATTCATCCGTTGATCTCGTCGGCCATGGCGAGCCCAGGCCAAGGCGTCGCCGAGCACGAGAGCGAGCGCACCGCAAGGCGCGTGAGCGACCGCGCGAAGGCGACAACGCGGGCATGGGCCGCCAGGGACGGCGTCACGGGACGGTGACCGTGGTCGTCCTCCTCGGTGCTCCTGGCGCCGGGAAGGGGACCCAGGCGCCGGTGCTGGCGGAGCGGCTCGGGGTACCGATCCTCGCGTCGGGTGACCTGCTCCGGGCCGCGGTGGCGGCGCGAACGGCGCTCGGGACGGCGGCCGACCGGTACATGAGCCGCGGTCAGCTCGTGCCGGACGACACGATCGTCGACATCTTCCTCGAGCGGTTGGGCGCCGACGACGCCGGCGGCGGCGCCATCCTCGACGGGTTCCCGCGCACACTGGGTCAGGCCGAGGCGTTGGACCGAGCGCTCGCCGAACGCGGTGGGCGGGTCGATCTCGCCCTCTACATCGACCTGCCCGAGGACGACCTCGTGGCCCGGATGGCGAGCCGACGTATCTGCGCGGCCAACGGCCACGTCTACAACATCGCCTCCAACCCGCCGCGGGAGCCCGGCGTGTGCGACCTCGACGGGTCGCCGCTCGTCCAGCGCGAGGACGATCGTGAGGGGACCGTCCGGGCGCGCATGGCGCAGCAGATCCCACCGCTCAACGAAGTCGTCGACCACTACCGAGCGACCGGCGTTCTGCGCACCATCGACGGACTGCGCTCGATCCACGAGGTGACCGCCGGGCTGCTGGCCGCTACCAATCGCGAGTTCGGGGCCATCTGACCGTGGTGACCCGCAAGTCGCGTTCCGAGATCGAGCGGATGCGCCAGGCCGGACGGATCGTCGCCGAGGTGCTCGACCGGATCGAGGCGGAGCTCCGCCCCGGCGTGTCGACCGCCGACCTCGACGCCATGGCTGAAGCGCACATCCGGTCGTCCGGCGCCATTCCCTCGTTCAAGGGCTATCCCGGGATCAATCCCAACCGGCCCTTCCCGGCCAGCGTGTGCATCTCCATCGACGACGAGATCGTCCATGGCATCCCTGGGTCGCGCACGATCCAGGCCGGCCAGGTCGTGTCGGTCGACGCCGGAGCGATCGTGGACAGCTGGCACGGAGACGGAGCCCGGACCTTCTATGTCGGCGATCCGCCGCCAAGGGTCCGCGAGCTGATCGACCTGACCCGCGACGCAATGCTGGCGGGTATCGCCGCGGCGGTATCCGGCAACCACATCGACGATATCTCTGCTGCGGTCGAGGCAGTCGCCAGGCGCGCGGGGCTCGGGATCATCCGGCAGTTCGTCGGTCACGGCATCGGCACGGCGATGCACGAGGAGCCGCAGGTCCCCAACTACCGGACGGGCCGTCCCGGGCGAAAGCTGGAACCGGGCATCTGCCTGGCCATCGAGCCGATGTTTACGCTCGGCGGCCACGACACCCGAATCCTGGCCGACGACTGGACGGTGGTCACCAAGGACAGTTCGCTGGCCGCCCATTTCGAGCATACGATCGCCGTGACCGCCGATGGTCCGCAGATTCTGACCCAGGCTTAAAGGCTTAACCGAACGGTTGCCTGGAACGGCCATGTTTGATACGCTACGCGTTCGTGTGTCGGCCCGCTCGGGCCGGCACTGCGCGTGAGAAAGGGAAGCACGTAGCCTGTGGCCAAGCGCGATGCGATCGAAGTGGAGGGGACGGTGATTGAACCCCTACCCAACACCATGTTCGCGGTCGAGCTGGAGAACGGCCACCGGGTGCTCGCCCACATCAGCGGCAAGCTGCGGATGAACTTCATCCGGATCCTGCCGGGTGACCGTGTCCGCGTCGAGTTGTCGCCCTACGACCTGACTCGCGGTCGGATCACCTACCGACTCAAGTAAGCCCAGCTCACTCAGCACACGATCGAGGATCCGTTGAAAGTCAGAGCCTCCGTCAAGGCCCGCTGCGACAACTGCAAGGTCATCCGTCGCCACGGCACCGTGATCGTCATCTGCACCAACCCGAAACACAAGCAGCGGCAGGGGTAACCGATGGCCCGTATCGCCGGCGTCGACGTCCCGCGCGAGAAGCGCGTCGAAGTCGCCCTCACGTACGTCTTCGGGATCGGTCTTCCGACCAGTCAGAAGATCCTCGCCCAGACCAACATCAATCCGGACACCCGGGTGCGCGACCTGACCGAAGAGCAGGTCAACCGGCTGCGCGAGCTGATCGACCGCCGCTACAAGGTCGAAGGCGACCTGCGCCGCGAGGTGGCCCTCAACGTCAAGCGACTGATCGAGATCGGCTCGTACCGAGGTGTGCGCCATCGACGCAACCTGCCGGTGCGCGGCCAGCGAACCAAGACCAACGCTCGCCAGCGTCGCGGACCGAAGAAGACGGTCGGCGTCAGGCGCAAGAAGTAACGAGGGACTGACAACGTTATGGCGGAACGCAAGCGAGCGGTCAAGGTACGTCGCCGGGAGAAGAAGAACGTCCCCCAGGGGCACGCCCACATCCAGGCCACGTTCAACAACACGATCATCACGATCACGGACCTCAACGGCGCGGTCATCAGCTGGGGCTCCGCCGGCGTCGCCGGCTTCAAGGGCTCGCGCAAGAGCACGCCGTACGCCGCGGCACTGTCGGCCGAGGGCGCGGCCAAGCGTGCCATGGAGCACGGCATGCGCCAGGTCGAGGTCTACGTGAAAGGTCCGGGGGCCGGTCGCGAGCAGGCTGTTCGATCGCTCCAGGCAGCCGGCCTCGAGGTCAGCGCCATCACCGACGTCACGCCAATCCCGCATAACGGCTGCCGCCCGCCCAAGCGGCGCCGCGTCTAGAGCTCCGAGGACCCATGGCCCGTTACACCGAATCTGTCTGCCGCCTCTGTCGACGGGAGGGCGCCAAGCTCTTCCTGAAGGGGACGCGCTGCTACACGAAGAAATGCGCCTTCGAGCGTCGACCCTCGCCGCCCGGCCAGCATGGCGTCCGCCGTCGCAAGGTCGGCGAGTACGGCCTGCAGCTGCGCGAGAAGCAGAAGGTGCGCCGCACCTACGGGGTCCTCGAGCGTCAGTTCCGTAACTACTTCGTCGATGCCGAGAACCGGCCGGGTGTCACCGGCGAAAGCCTGCTCCGCTCGCTCGAGCTGCGCCTCGACAACGTCGTCTACCGGATGGGCATTGCCTCGTCGCGGGCGCAGGCACGTCAGTTCGTCGGCCACGGCCACTTCAGCGTCAACGGTCGACCCACCAACGTCTCGTCGTTCCAGCTCAAGCAGGGCGACCGGGTCGAGGTCCGCGAGTCGCATCGCGGCCGTGAGCCGTTCAAGATCGCCAAGGAGACGCTCCGCTCGCACCAGACGCCGGAGTGGTTGACGGTGGATGCCACCAGCCTGAGCGGGGCGATCGTCGCCCCGCCAACCCGCGACCAGATGCCGCTCGACCTCAACGAGCAGCTCGTGGTCGAGTACTACTCGAGGTAACCCGCCCTCATGATCGAACTCGAGACCCCGCAGATCGAGCCCGTCGAGGAAGCCGGCACGTACGCCAAGTACGAAGCCGGGCCCCTTCAGGCTGGCTACGGCGTCACCATCGGCAACGCGCTCCGGCGCGTGCTCCTTTCGTCGCTCGAGGGCGCCGCGGTGACGAGCATCCAGATCCGCGACGTCTACCAGGAGTTTTCGACGATCCCGGGCGTCAAGGAGGATGTCACTCAGATCGTCCTGAACGTCAAGAAGCTGCGGCTCAAGAGCTACGCCGACCACCCCGTCCAGCTCCGCCTGATCAAGAGCGGAGCCGGGGCCGTGACCGCGGCTGACATCGCCGAGTCGGCCGATGTCGAGATCATCAACCAGGACCTTGTCCTGTTGACCCTCGACACGGACGATGTGACGATCGAGATGGACCTGACCGTCGAGCGCGGCGTCGGCTATCTTGGTGCCGAGCGCGCCGAGGCGCTGCCGATCGGGGTCATCGCCGTCGATGCGATCTTCACGCCCGTTCGCAAGATCAATTACGCCGTCGAGAGCATGCGCGTCGGTCAGATGACCAACTACGACAAGCTCACGATCGAGATCGAAACCGACGGGACGATCGGACCGGAGGAGGCGCTCAGCCGCTCTGCCGAGATCCTGGTCAACCAGTTCCGGCCGTTCGTGACGGTCGGCATGGCGGCAATTCCGGCCGCGGCGGTCAGCGGCGCGGCCGCGCTGCCGTCGAACATGCTGGACATGCCGATCGAGGAGCTCGATCTCCCGATGCGTGCCTACAACTCGCTCAAGCGCAACAACATCGTCAAGGTCGGTCAGCTGCTGCAGCTCAAGGACGACGATCTGCTGCGCATGCGCAACTTCGGCAAGAAGTCGCTTGACGAGATGAAGGAGCGTCTGCGGATGCGTGGCTTCATCATCCCCGAGACCGAGTCGGACGGCCTCGACGTTGGCGACGCCGACGACGATCCGCCGTTCGACGACGAGGCGGAGAGCTGATCGATGGCGCATCGAATCGGTGGGCGCAAGCTCAGCCGCAAGCAGGGCCCGCGGATCAGCCTGTTCAAGAACCTGACCGTGTCGGTGATCCGCTACGAGCGGGTCAAGACGACCGAGGCGAAGGCCAAGGAGATCAGCGGCCGGGTCGAGAAGATGATCACACTGGCCAAGCGTGGCAATGTCTCCGCGCGCCGCTCGGTCGTGGCCCAGTTCCCGAACGAGCCGCTCGTCGTGGCCAAGCTGTTCGATGAGATCGCACCCAAGTACGCAGACCGGACATCGGGTTTCACCCGGATCGTCCGCCTCGGTCAACGCCGCGGCGACGCGGCCGAGATCGTCCAAATAGAACTGGTCTAGGCGCTCGAGAGAGCGTCCCCGTGGGCGATCGGCCGCCAGGCCGATTCCGAGCTCGGGTTGAATACGACGGAACGGACTTCGCCGGCTTCCAGGTGCGACCTGGGAAGCGGACGGTCCAGGGAGTCCTGGAGGCCGCGCTGGCCCGCCTCGGTACCGGGAATACCGCTACAGCGTCTGGAACGGGCCGCGCAGTCCGCTTCGCGAGCGCACCGCGCTCGGGGTTCGGGCCCCGCTCGAGACCGCCGCGATGGCGCGGGCCGGGTCGGCCTTCATCAGCCGGCACGACTTCAGCTCCTTCGGGGCAACGGACCGCTCGCCGGTCCGGACCGTCAACGTGGTCCGGGTTAGACGGGAGGGCCGGCTCGTGACGATCGACGTCGGGGCCGACTCGTACCTGCGGGGAATGGTCCGCCGGATGGTGGCCGTCCTCCTGGGGGTCGGTCTCGGCAGGATGGATGAGGCAGCGATCCAGGCGGCGCTGGCTGGTCCGGGGCCGGCCCTCGATCGGGCAGCCGCCCCGGCCAAGGGGCTCTGCCTCAGGCGCGTCGCCCTCGGGTGGCGGCCGGGCAAACTGAACGGAGAACACGAGGAACGATGAACGCGAAGACCTATTCGGTACGGGAGAGCGAGATCGAGCGACGCTGGTTCGTCGTCGACGCGACGGACGAGACCCTCGGCCGGCTCGCCTCGCGGATCGCGCGCATCCTCGAGGGTAAGCACAAGCCCACCTATCAGCCCAACCTGGACTCGGGCGACCACGTGATCGTGCTCAATGCGGCGCAGATCGCGGTGACCCGGGACAAGCTCGACAGCAAGCTCTACAGCCGCCACAGCGGTTATCCCCAGGGGTTCAAGCAGGAGACCCTCGGCCACCTCCTCGCGCGGCGGCCGGAGGAAGTCATCCGGCGAGCGGTCAAGGGGATGCTTCCGCACAACCGTCTCGGCACCCAGCAGCTGCGCAAGCTGAAGATCTATGCCGGTTCGGATCATCCGCATCAGGCCCAGCGGCCTGAGCCGCTCACCTGACGAGGAGCTCACCAGCCATGTCGATTCCTGCTTTCTATTCGGGGACCGGTCGTCGCAAGACGGCCATTGCGCGCGTCCGGCTCCTGCCGGGCGAGGGTGAGATCGTGGTCAACGGCCGCTCGCTGGAGGAGCACTTCGGCAACGCCGTCAACGAGATCGAGGTCCGCATGCCGTTCCGGGTGACCGGCACGGAGGGCCGCTTCAACGTGATGATCAAGGTCGAGGGCGGCGGCGTCACTGGCCAGGCGGGCGCGATCCGCCATGGCATTGCCAGGGCACTGCTCGAGATCGACCCCGAGGGGTATCGCCTGCCGCTTCGCCAGGCCGGCATGCTGACGCGCGACCCGCGCATGAAGGAACGCAAGAAGTACGGTCTCAAGCGCGCCCGCAAGGCCCCCCAATACACCAAGCGTTAGTCGCGCCCGCACGGGCGCTCCGGGGCGGCGGCTCATCCGCCCGGTGGCCAGCGCCGCTAGAGTTGCCGGATGAACGCCGCAGATGAGCCTCTTGTCTCCCTGGTCGGCCGCGACCTGCTGAGCGTTGCGGACCTGTCGGCCGCGGAGGTCAGTCGGGTCTACCAGACCGCGACGCAGCTGAAGACCGAGTTTCACGCCAATCGCCGCCACGCCAGGCCGCCACTCCCGGGCCGGACGCTGGCGATGCTCTTCCAGAAGCCGAGCCTGCGCACCCGGGTCAGCTTCGAGGCCGGGATGGCGCAGCTCGGCGGCCACGCCATCTACCTGACCCACGACGTCGTCCTCGGTGCGCGTGAGAGCGTCCGGGACGTCGCCCGCAACCTTGAGCGGATGGTGGACGCGATCGTCGTCCGGACCGGATCCCACGAAGTGGCGCTGGAGCTCGCGGCCCAGGCGAACGTCCCGGTCATCAACGGGCTGACCCTCCGCGAGCATCCCTGCCAGGCCCTCGCCGACATCTTCACGATCCAGGAGCGCTTCGGGCGATTGGAGGGCCTTGTGGTCGCCTTCGTCGGCGATGGCAACAACGTCTACCACTCGCTCGCCCTGCTCGGTGCCGCCTTCGGGATGGAGATCCGCCTGGCTCATCCGCCCGGCTACGCACCCAACGAGCGGATCGTCAGCCGGGCGCGCGAGCTGGCCGATGCGTCCGGGGCCCGGCTGCGCTTCGGCCACGACCCGGTTGACGCTGTCCGTGGCGCGGCCGTGATCTACACCGATGCCTGGACCTCGATGGGCCAGGAGGCCGAGACGGAGGAGCGGCGCGACGCGTTCGCCGCCTATCGGGTCGATGACGCGCTGCTCGATGCCGCAGGGCGCGGCGTTCTCGCGATGCACTGCCTGCCCGCCCACCGCGGCGGGGAGATCACGTCGGCGGTCATGGACGGACCGCGTAGTCTGATCTGGGAGCAGTCGGAGAACCGGCTGCACGTCCAGAAGGCGCTCTTGGTGGAGCTGCTCGGAGGCATGCCGAAGGGATGAGCGGGTCGCTCTACGAGGGCTACAAGGATGCCTTGCGGCGCGGCCACGTCGCCGCCCTGCGCGGCCACCTCGACGTTGCCCTGGCCGCCTATGGCGAGGCATCACGGATCGCCCCCGGTCGGGCCCTGCCGCACGTCGGATTGGGCGGGGTCCTGGCCCGGCTCAGCCGGGTCGAAGAGGCGTTGGCCGCCTATCGGACAGCCCTCGACGGCGCACCGGATGACGAAGGCGCCCTGCGCGGTCAGGCCGATCTCCTGGCGGCCGAGGGTCGCCCCGCTGAAGCTGCAGCGTCCCTGGACCGCCTGGCCAGTGTGCTGGAGCGAGCCGGGAGGATGGCCGACGCCTGCGACGTCGCTCGCCGGGCACTCGAGCTGGCCGAATCGCGCGGACGGCGCCGGCTCGTCCAGTCGCTCGTCGGGCGACTTCGCGAGTCCTCCGGTGACCCGACCGCCGCGCAGGCGCTGGAGCGGGCGTTGAGCGTCCTGGAGATCGATCCGGTCACGGCGCCCGGGCCATCCGCCACAGCTGACGCAGGCGGGCCGCCTCTCGCGGACCGAGCGCCGCACCCGAAGGCGAGCCAGGTCCCGCCTCCCGATCCCATCGCCCTCAGCCGGGCGTTCGAGGCCGCTGTCGATGCTGGGAACCTCGACGAGGCGCGCAAGCAAGCGGTGGCCAGCGCAGCCGCCCACCGGGCCGTCGGCCAGTTCCACGCCTCCATCGATGCCTGCTACGAGGCGCTCGCGATCGCCCCGGCCGATCCCGGTATCCATTTCGCCCTGGCCCAGCTCTACCTCGACCGCGGCTGGCGGACCCTGGCGGCCGACAAGCTGGTGTTGATCGGGCGGCTGGCCCAGCTGACAGGCGATACGGCGACGCGGGCCCGCCTGTGCGACTTGGCCGTCCGACGCTTCCCCGACGACGCCAGGCTTGCAGCGATGTGCCTGACAGCGGTCTGAGACGGCGCCCGGCGGCCGGTCACGCGGGCGGCGGTCCTACCCGTGCTCGCGCAACCGGGATGGGGAGGCGCAGTGTGGGCTCACGCTCGGATTCCGCCCCGGCAGCTCGGGTTGGCGAGTCGAAGTCGGAGGGAGGCCTTCCCGCGTTTCGAGCCCCCGAATCCGGCAAGTGACCGCCAGGCGGGCACTCGTCAGCGGGGTCCTGCCAGATGACCGCCTCGAAGACGGATGACCGGATCTAGCGGCTGCGCCGTGGTCCGCGACGCTCGGTTGACTCCTGTCCGCGCCGGCGCGACCCGTGAGGCGGTGACGAGTGCCCGCCTGAGGAGCAGGTGACGGAAACTCGGCTGCAGGTGACGGAAACTCGGCTGCCGATGACGGAAACGGGTCTGCCGCGGCGCTCCGCGCGGTTCACTGGAGTCCCGGTCGGGCCCGGGCGAACGCTCCCGCCAGCCCGCTGACCGTCGACCGGAGCCCGACCGAGGGAGGGGCGATGCTACACTCGGGCGACGATGCCGGAGCTCCTTCAATCGATCCTCGAGCAGGAGCGCCTGTCGACGATCGTCGACATCGGGATCACCGCGCTCCTCATCTACTGGCTGTTCAGCCTGATCCGCGGGACGCGCGCCGTCCGCCTGGTGATCGGCGTCAGCGTCCTCTTCCTGGTCTACGCCCTGGCCGTGGCCTTCGACCTGCGGCTCCTGACCCAGATCCTCCAGGCCGGTGCGGTTGTTGGCCTGTTCGCCCTCGTGGTGGTTTTCCAGCCCGAGCTGCGCCGCGCCCTGGAGCGTATCGGGCGGGTAGGCTCCTTTGGCTGGCTGCTCTCCCCGGCCGAGACGCGGACGGCCGAGCTCGTTGCCACCGAAGTGGCACGAGCGGCGGCCGAGCTGTCCGCCGAGGGGCACGGGGCGCTGATCGTGCTCGAGCGCGAGACCGGCCTCGAGGAAGTTGCCGAGAGCGGCGTGATGATCCACGGCGACGTCTCGGCCGACCTGCTCCAGACGATCTTCACGCCGCGCTCCGCCCTGCACGACGGCGCGGTGATCATCCGCGACGACCGAATCGTGGCGGCCGGCGCGGTGCTCCCCTTGGCCGAGACGTCGATCCACTCGGAGCGCTTCGGCACCCGCCACCGCGCCGCACTTGGGATCACGGAGCAGACCGACGCCGTCGTCATCGTGGTGTCCGAGGAGAACGGCCAGATCAGCCTGGTCGAGCGAGCGCGCATCGTGCGCAACCTCACGGAAGCGGGCCTCGCCCGGGCCATCCAGGGGTTCCTCGATCCAGCCGGCGGGCGGCGCAGAGCGTTCCGTTGGCGGGCCGGCGAGAGCCGGGCGGCCACCATCGGATCGCGGCGGCTGCAGACGATCGGCCGGCTCGTCGGTCGCTCGACGTCCTCGGCCCACGTGGCCGCCGCAGGGACGTCGCCGCTACCGCCGCCGGACGCGGACGATGACCCGGGCCGCTCGCCGGCCGCTCGGGCCCCGCGGTGAAGCGGGTCATCGGTCGGCTCGTCCATAACTGGCCGCTCAAGCTCGCCGCGGTCGGTCTCGCCACGTTGCTCTACGGCGGCCTTGTCGTATCGCAGAGCACCCGGACGCTCAGCGACATCGTCATCCCGATCGACGTGGAGGGTGCGCCCTCGGACGGGTTCCTTCTCACCTCGATCGACCCGGTCACCGAGATCCGCTATTTCGCGCCGTCGGGCACTCGGCCGCTGTCGTCCGACTTCGAGGCCACGATCGACCTCAGCGGCATCCTGCCCGGCAGCGGTTCGCACCGGGTGCCGGTTCGGGTGACCTCGATCGATGCGCGCATCACCGTCGTCGGCGTTACGCCATCGACCGTGACCATCGACCTCGACCGGCTCGACCACAAGACGGTCGACGTCGTCGTGGATCACGGTCCGACGCCGGCCGGGCTCGAGCTCGGTGACCAGTCGGTCGTGCCTGGTCGCGTCGAGGTGTCGGGACCGGCGACCGTGATCGAGCGCGTCATGGCGGCCAGGGCCAGCGTCATCATCCAGCCGTCCGGAATCGACGTCGACCAGGACATCGATCTCGTGGCGATCGATGAGCTCGGTGATGCGGTCGGCCAGGTCGACGTCCAGCCGAGGGCCGCTCACGTCACGATCCCGGTCTTCTCCGACCGGGAGACCCGGACGCTGCCGGTCAATCCGGTCGTGATCGGCGATCCGGCCGCCGGCTTCGAGATCGCGAGCGTCACCGTCGAGCCGCCGGTCGTGCTCGTGGAGGGCGACGCCGACCAGCTCGCCGAGTTGGTCCGGGTCGACAGCGCCCAGATCCCGATGACCGGCGTCTCGTCCGATCTGACCGTGGAGGTCGGGCTGGCCCTGCCGACCGGTGTCCTCCCCGTCGGGGACGGCCGGATCAGCGTCACGATCACGCTCCGGCCGGTGACCGCGACGCGGACGTTCAGTTCCGGAGTCAGGCTGATCGGCGCCGGGCGCGGACTCTCGTACGCTCTGGACACGGACCGCATCCTGGTGACGATCGGCGGATCGATCGCGGATCTCGATCGACTCAGCGGAACCGCACTGGTGGTCGACCTCGACGTGACCGGGCTGCAACCGGGTATCGATAGCGTGCCGGTCACCCTGGATCTCCCGACCGGCGCGACGCTCGTGTCGGCGAGCCCGTCGAGCGTCTCGGTCACCATCACCGGCCCGGCTGCACCGGCGGCCTCACCCTCGCCGTCGGCGGGCGGCTGATCCGGGATGGCTCGCCTGTTCGGGACCGACGGCATTCGCGGGATCGCCAACGTCGATCTCAAGCCCACCACCGCCTACGCCCTGGGTCGAGCGGTGGCTCACCATCTCGTCAGGCGCGGTGGCGCCCTCGTCGTCGGCCAGGACACGCGACGTTCCGGCGACATGTTCGTGGCGGCCATCGCCGCGGGCGCCACCAGCCTGGGGGTCGATGCCCACATCGTCGGCGTCGTCCCCACCCCGGCGCTCGCCTATCTCGCCGGGCAAGGCCCATTCGCCGCCGGGATCATGGTCTCCGCGTCGCACAATCCGGCCGACGACAACGGCCTCAAGGTCCTTGACAGCGCCGGGCTCAAGCTCGACGAAACCGCGGAAGACGAGCTCGAGCGGCTCATCTGGCGGACCGAGGAGCTGGGTGGCGTCACCAACGCGGAGATGGGCCGGACGATCGATGATCGCGCCCGTCTGGCCGACTACCGTCGGCACCGCCTGGGTCTCGCCGGGACGATCCCGGCAAGTCGTCTGCGGGTCGTCCTCGACTGCGCCAACGGGTCCGGCTGTCCGGTCGGCCCGGAGATCCTGGCCGCCACCGGTGCGGACGTCCAGGTCATCCACGCGGAACCCGATGGCGTCAACATTAACGTCCGTTGCGGCGCGACGGCCCCGGCATCGCTGGCCGAGGCCGTGGTCGCAGCCGGGGCCGACGTCGGCTTCGCGCTCGATGGTGATGCCGACCGCCTGATCGCGGTCGACGCGGCCGGCCGGATCGTCGACGGCGACCAGGTCCTGGGCATCCTGGCTCTCGACCGGCTGGCTCGCGGCGAGCTGCCGGGCGGCGCGCTCGTCGTGTCGGTCCTGTCCAATGGCGGCCTGCAGCACGCGGTCGAGGCGGCCGGCGGGCAGGTGGTGCGCACACCGGTAGGGGACAAGTACATCCTCGAGGGGATGCAGGTCTCGGGCGCCGGCCTGGGCGGCGAGAAGAGCGGTCACGTCATCGTGCTGGAGCACACCACGTCCGGGGACGGGATCGTCACCGCGCTCGAGGTCCTGCGGGTCATGTGCCGCCGCTCGGCCGGCCTGGCCGAGCTCGCGGCCGCCATTCCAATGCTGCCGCAGCAACAGCGTGCCGTGAAGGCGCGTCACAAGGACCAATGGGAGGGCGACCCGGCCCTCCAGCGCGCGATCGCGGAGGCCAATGCCCGGCTCGACGGCGGCGGCCGCATCCTGGTCCGGCCGTCTGGCACGGAGCCCGCGCTGCGGGTGATGGTCGAGGGTCCGGACGAGGCCCTGGTCGCGGAGCTGGCCGACTCGCTCGCGGCCCTCGCCGGGGAGCGACTAAACTAGCGCCGGTGCCCACCCAGCGGCGTCAGCACGATCCGTCGGAGCCCTGGCCGGCGGGAACCATCGGAGGGCTCGACCCCATGTGCGGCATCGTCGGCTATACCGGTCCCCGCGAAGCGGGCCCCATCCTGATCGAAGCCCTCAAGCGCCTGGAGTACCGGGGCTACGACTCGGCCGGCATCGCCCTGGTCGACGACGCTGGCGACCTGTTCGTGGAGAAGCGGGCGGGCAAGCTGGTCAATCTGCAGACCGCCATTGCCGACCGGACCCCGCATGCCGCGATCGGGCTCGCCCACACGCGCTGGGCGACCCACGGCCGACCGAACGACCTGAACGCCCATCCTCACCAGGACTGCACCGGCGAGATCACGGTCATCCACAACGGGATCATCGAGAACTTCCGGGAGCTCCGCGACGAGCTCGAAGCCCGCGGCCACACCCTCACCTCCGAGACCGACACCGAGGCGCTCGCCCACCTCGTCGAGGAGGCCTACCAGGGGGACCTGGCCGATGCCGTGCGGGCCGCCCTGCGCCGGGTCGAGGGTGCCTACGCCGTGGTGGTCATGCATCGCGGCGAAGGCGATCGCCTGGTCGGTGCCCGCCAGAACGTGCCGCTGGTCGTGGGCGTCGGCGACGGCGAGAGCTTCCTGGCTTCGGACGTCGGCGCCATCCTGGCCCACACCGACCAGGTCATCTTCCTCGAGGAGGGCGATGTCGCCGACATCCGGCCCTCGGGCGTGACGATCACGGACGTCGCAGGGGCGCTGCAGGAGCGTGCGCTGACCACCATCGACTGGTCGCCCGAAGCTGCCGAGAAGGGCGGCTACGAGCACTTCATGCTCAAGGAGATCCACGAGCAGCCCGAGGCGCTGAGCCAGTCGATCGCCGGTCGGGTCAACCGCCACGGCCGGATCCACGTCGAGGAGCTGATCGGGCTCGAGGAGATGCTCAAGACGATCACGCGTGTGGAGCTGGTCGCCTGCGGCAGTGCCTACTACGCATCGATGGTGGCCGCGACGGCCATCCAGAACTGGACCGGGATCCCGGCTCGAGCCAACGTCGGTTCCGAGTTCCGCTACGGGCCACCGCCGCTCGACGAGCACACGCTGGTGATCGCGGTGACCCAGTCGGGCGAGACGGCCGACACGATCGCCCCGACCCGCCTCGCTCGGGAGCGCGGCTGCCCGATCATCGCCGTCACCAATACGGTCGGCTCGGCGATCACGCGTGAAGCGGACGCCGTCCTCTTTCTGCAGGCCGGCCCGGAGATCGCGGTCGTCGCTTCCAAGACGTTCGTTACCCAGGTGACGACGCTGGTCATCCTGGCCGCGGCGATCGCCAAGATCCGCGCGGTGCTGCCCGAGGACGAGGAGCTCGCCCTGGGTGCCGCCTTGCGCGCCCTGCCGGGCGCTGCCGCGAGGGCGCTCGAGACTGCCTCGCCGGGAGCAGCCGACCTGGCCCGCCGCTACGTCAACTCGCGGGGCTTCATGTTCGTTGGCCGCGGTGCGTCGTACCCGGCCGCACTGGAAGGCGCCCTCAAGCTCAAGGAAGTCAGCTATGTCCATGCCGAGGGCTACGCGGCGGGTGAATTGAAGCATGGTCCGATCTCGCTGCTGGACGCCGAATGCCCGCTCGTTGCCGTGGCCACCCGCTCGGCGGTCTACGACAAGCTGATCAGCAACGTCATGGAGGGCCGAGCCCGCGATGCCCGGGTGATCGCCGTGGCGACCGAGGGCGACGATGCGATCGAGCACTACGCCGACGACGTCTGCTGGGTCCCCGACACGCACGAGACGCTGAGCCCGGTGCTGGCGATCATCCCGCTCCAGCTGTTTGCCTACCACGTCGCGGTCGTGCGCGGGACCGACGTCGACCAGCCGCGCAACCTGGCGAAGTCGGTCACGGTCGAGTAGCGACCAATGGCCCCGGCCGACGCCACGGACGATGTCGTCCTCCCGCCCGGTCTCGTCCCCGGCGGGACAACCGAGTTGGGCATCGACATCATCAAGGTGGATCGAATCCGGGCCGCGCTCGCACGCTTCGGGCCGCGCTTCTCGCGGCGCGTCCTGACCGAGGCGGAACGGCGTTACGTTCGCGATCGTCCCGAGACGATGGCTGGGCGCTGGGCGGCCAAGGAGGCGGTCTCCAAGGTTCTCGGGCTCGGCGTGCGGGGAATCGGCTGGCGCGACATCGAGATCGAGCGGCTGCCGACCGGCCAGCCGGCGGTGCGCCTGCACGGACGAGCCGCCGCCCGGGCCGAGCAGCTCGCGATGGGCCGCATCGCGATCTCGATCACCCACGAGTCGGACTACGCAGTGGCCATCGCCTTCGGAATTCGCACCGTCGCTGGCCGGTACGTCTTTCCACTCGACATCGAGGCGCGGCTGGACGATCGGGAGCGGCGCATCCTCGCTCGCCTGGAGCGCCTGCGCGGCGCCACCGACGCGGCCGCACACCCGCCGACGGAGCCATCTCGTGCCTGAGCGACGTCCGGTCGGGTTCGGACGCCACGAGGCGTCGGTAGCGCCGACGAGCGAGGAGGGTGGCCCGTTCCCGGCCGGGGCCATCAAGCTCGACGACGAGATCGTCGCGGCGCTGCTCCCCGAGCGCCCAAAGCGTGGCCACAAGGGATCGTTCGGCAAGCTGCTGGTGCTCGCCGGCTCGCTCGACTACGCGGGCGCCGCGCTCCTGGTCTGCCGGGCTGCCGGCCGAGCGGGGGCCGGCCTCGTTACCCTGGCGGTGCCCGAGACCCTCCAGCCACTCTTCGCGGCGAAAGTGGTGGAGGCGACCACGATGAGCCTGCCGGAGGATGACGTCGAGGAGGTCGACCCCGAGCATGCGCTCGCCCGGATCCTCGACCACCAGCACGATGCCATCGTCGTCGGCCCGGGCCTGCGTCCCGGACTCGCGACAACAGAGCTCGTCCGCCTGCTGCTCCCGGCGTCGGGAGAGAGCGACGCGGCGCCGATCGTTCTCGACGCCGAGGCGCTGCGGTCGCTGGCGACGATGGACGGCTGGTGGGAGGGCGAGCATCGGCCGGCCGTCCTGACGCCGCATGCCGGTGAGTTCGCCCGGCTTCGCGCCGGCAGCGGCCACGACCCGGCCGACGACGGCGACCTTGCTGGAGACGACGATGCCCGGGTTGCCGCGGCGAAGGAAGCCGCAGCCGCCTGGAATGCGGTCGTCGTCCTGAAGGGCGCCCGCACGGTGATCGCAGCCCCGGACGGGACCGTGGCCGTGGCGCCATTCGAGAACCCGGCGCTTGCCTCGGGCGGTACCGGCGATGTCCTGTCCGGCGCGATCGGATCGCTGCTCGCCCAGGGCCTGGCTCCGTTCGCGGCGGCTCGGCTCGGCGTCTATCTCCACGGCGTCGCCGGCGACGGGGTCCGCGAGCGGTTCGGCGACGCCGGGCTGCTCGCATCGGATCTCCCCGACGGCCTCGCGATCGCGCGTAAGCGACTCGCTGCACTGGCCGAGCGGCGACGGAGTGGCAAGCGCCTCGGGTTTGCGGCACGTGAGGCGCCAGCCGAATCCGACCCATCTCATTGAGTGGGCTGGCGCGCTCATGAGCGCCGCTGCCTGGTGGCGGCCTCCGATCGAGGCGCGCCTGGCGGCTGCCGGGCTTCCGGCACTGCCGCGGACCGCCTGGCTTGAGATCGACCTGGACGCGCTGCGCGACAACCTCGAGCTGCTGCGGCGGCTGGCCGGGCCCGGGGTGCCGGTCCGCCCGGTCGTCAAGGCGGATGCGTATGGCCACGGCGCCGTCCCGGTCGCCCGGGCACTGGAGGCGGCGGGCGTTGACGGCTTCTGCGTGGCGGCGTTCGACGAGGCCCTCGAGCTGCGCGAGGCCGGTCTTCGAGGACCGCTCCTGGTGCTCTATCCGATCCCGGCGGCATGGACCGAGGAAGCGGCTCGCCAGCGGGTCGCGGTCACGGCGGGCGACACCGCGCTGCTGGATGAGCTGGTCGCCGCCGCGACGCGGGTCGGGCCCGACGCACCCCTCGAGATTGAGCTCGAGGTCGAGACCGGGCTCGGTCGCGGCGGCTTCGCCGGCGAGGCGCTGATCGAGGCGGCGCGCCGGATCGTCTCGGAGCCCGGGTTGCGCCTGACCGGCCTGTGGACGCACCTCCAGGCGGCCGAGGACGTCGAGCTCACGAGCCGCCAGATCGCGCGATTCGAGACCGCCACGGCCAGCCTGGGCGGCGCCGGCGTTCCGTTGCCGATGCGCCATGTGGCGGCCAGCGCCGCGCTGATCACCGGCGGCGTCGCGACCTACGAAGGGATCCGGCCCGGGCTGGCGCTTTACGGCCTCGTCCCCGACGAGCTCATGTCGGGCGAGATTCCGGCCGATGTGGTCGATGCCCTCCGGCCGGTCATGGCGCTCTACGCACGCCCCGTTCGCGTCCAGGACCTGCCCGAAGGCTGGGGCATAAGCTATGGGCCCACGTTCCGGACCGCGAAACCGAGCCGGATCGCGACGCTCCCGCTCGGCTACGGGGACGGCTGGTCGCGCCGCCTGTCGAACCGAGCCGCAGCGATCGTTCGGGGCGTGCGTGTGCCGCTCGTCGGAAACGTCGCCATGGATGCGGTCATGGCCGACGTCAGCGACGTTCCCGGCCCGCCGGTCGGTGTGGCTGACGAGTTCGTCCTGCTGGGCGGCGCCGGGGAGGAGCGGATCACGGTCGCCGAGCTGGCGCACGAGCGCACCACGAACAGCTGGGAAGTGGTCGCCGGGATGGCTCGCCGGGTACCCCGGGTGTACCATGCGGCGGCCGGACCGGTCGGTCTGCGGGCGCTTGGCGAGCGGAGCAACTAGTTGGCGCGCATCGAGATCTGGAATGGCGACATCTGTGATCTGGAGGTCGATGCGATCGTCACGCCGGCGAATGGGTCGCTCTGGATGTCGACCGGGGTGGCCGGCGCGATCAAGCGGGCCGGGGGCGACTCGATCGAGTTCGCGGCCATCCGCCAGGCGCCGGTCGAGCCCGGGAGTGCCGTCGTCACGCCGGCCGGGACGCTGGCTGTCAGGGCGGTGATCCATGCCGTCTCGCTCGATCGGGATCGTCGGACCACCGCCGCGACGCTCGAGGCCGCGGTGCGCAGCGCGATGGCTCGAGCGCGCGAGATCGGTGCGACCAGCATCGCCTTCCCGGCGCTCGGTTCGGGCGTCGGCGGTTTCCCGCTGGACGAGGGCGCCCGGATCACCGTCATGACCGTGCGCGACGAGCTGCCGGCTAGTCCCACCGTCGCCCATGTCGTCTTCGCGCTTCGCGGCGCGGCCGCATACCAGGCATTCAGCCAGGCTCTTCAGGAGGCCACCGCCATGTCCAGCGGGGTGAGCCAATGAATACCCCGTTCGGGCCGAGCGAGGACCAGCGAGACGAGCTGGTCGAGCAGGTCGCCCGCGAGATCGAGTTGCTCGGGATGACCGGGCCGGCCGTCCATTTCCTGGAGGCGAGCCGGCCGTATCGCGCGCTCGGCGCCAACGCGATGCTCTTCTTCGATCCCGTGCTGCGCGGCGTGTTCGGCGGTGAGCTCGCCTCCGCCAGCGAGATTCTGGCCGACGACACCGGCATCGAGCTGCTCATTGCCCGCCTCGAAGAGCAGGACGACGACGAGGTCACCTGGGACGCCTGACGCCCCCACGATTGTCTCGCCGCTCGGGCGAGTGCAGCCGAAGGCGCGCGCCAAGCAAGCGAGCAAGCGCACTTCGCGGTGCGTGAGCGAACGGCGCGGCGGGCAACGCCCGGATGCGCCGCCCGAGCGGCGAGTCGCCGGTAGCATGGTGGCGTGACTAGCGAGCCGCGAGCCTTCCTCACCCAGGACACCGGGGCTGCGACGATTGCCGCCGCGCTCGTGGGGCGAGTCGGCGGCCGCTGGCGGTTGATCGGGTCCCTGGCCGTGCCGGCCGGTGCGGACCCGACCGCGCTCGCGGCGCTGCTGGTCGAGCGAGTTTCGGCGGTGGACCCGGTCCTGGCGGCGGCGCTCGGCCTCGACCGGACCCCCGTCGAGGAGCTACCTCGGGTCGAGGTCGCGAGCCATCCGCCGCGGCGTCTGGCGGTCGTCGCCGGGTCGGAACGGGCGCTCGTCCCTCTCGTCGCTGCCGCCTCGCGAAGCGGCTGGCGGACCTCATCGGCGAGCGCCGAGACCGCCGACCCGCTCGAGATGTCGACACTCCTCCTGGATCCGGGGGTGAACGGGATCCTGGCCGGCGCGGGTGACCCGCCGGCCGCCGACGAGCGGCGCGCCCTGGGCGAGCTCGGTGCGCTCGTCGCGGCCGCCGCGCATCGCCGTCCGGAGGTTCCGATCGTCCTTGCGGGTGGCATGGCTGGGCAGCTCCACGCCTTCGGCGACGTGGCCGACCGGCCGGCCCGACTGCTGATCGGATCGGCCGCACGTCTCGGGCGCGACGGCGCCGGCCTGCGGGAGCTGTTGACCGATGCCGCCCTACCGCCCGACGACGCGCGACGCGCGCTCGGCGCCGCCGCGGTCGCGCTCGCGGAAGTGCTCGACCGGCGAATCGACGTCGTCGAGATCGGCTTCGACGGCGGTACGCGGGCCGGTGCCTGGCCGGGCGCCTGGTCGGAAGCCGCCGCGATGGACCTGGCGATCGTACCGTCGGCCGGGCTCGCCCCGGCCGATCCCGACGACCAGGTGGTCGACCGCGTCGCGACCTGGTCGACCTCGACGACCGATCGCCACCGCCTGCGCGACCGGATGCGCGAGCTGCGGATCGCACCGTGGGCCGATGCGACGGGCGAGGGTGTGGCCCTGCGGCTGGCGGCGGCGCGAGCCGCTCTGAGCTGCCTGGCCCGCTGGACACCGGAGTGGGCGGATCGACCGGCGGCCGATCTCGTCGTCGCCACCGGCGGTACCTGGGCCGTGGCGTCGGGCCCGTCGGTCGCACTCGCCCTGGTCGACGTCCTGCGGCGCGCCGGCGCGGCGCAGTTCGCGCTCGATCACGGCCGGCTTCTGGCTCCGCTCGGATCGATCCCCGACGCCGGCGAGCGGCGGGCGATCCTGGCCGACCTCGCCGATGATCTGCTCGCCCCACTCGGGACGGTCGTGACTCCCGGCGGGCTGCGCCACGGCCGCAGCGTCGGCGCGCTGCAGCTTCACGGCGCCAGCGGACGGCGCGAGCACGAACTTCGGCCGGGCGGCCTGGAGCTGGTGGAGCTGCCGCCGGGCGCGACCGCCGTCGCCGAATTCCGTTTCCACGACACGGTCCGCCTGGGCGGCCGGGGCCGCCATTTTACGATCGACGTCACCGGCGGCCTCGGCGGGCTGGTCGTCGACCTGCGCGACGTCCCGCTGCGGCTCCCTGAGCGTGCGGACCTGCGCGGCGAGCTGCTCGAAGCCTGGCAATCCGCGGTGCGGACGGGGAGGGACGCGTGACCGGCGCCGCGTCGGACGTCCGGCTCGTGCCGGCGCGACCGCTCGTCATCGCGCCGGTCGACGTGATCTTCCGTCTGGCTCCAGGCGACCGCCCCCTGGTTGCGGCCAGCGAATCGGTCGTGGTCGGCGCTCCGATCGCCGAACGCCTGCGCGATCCGGGTCTCGAAGAAATCCACGTCCCCACCGCCCTCGAGCCGCAGCCGGGCGGCCGCTGGTCGGGACCGGCCGACGGACGAGACGGCCTCGAGAGCGGCGAGCTCGTCTTCAGCTGGCGCGGCCGCTGGCGTGTGGCCGGCGGCGCGCTGAGTGACCCGCTCGAGACGCCGTTCGCCGGGATCGTCCGCGGGGTGCGGCCGGGGACCTCGATCACGATCCGCGCCGCCGGACGAGGGCTGCGCGGCATCGTCGCCCTGGGTGGACCGACCCGCGGCCGGCTCCAGGGCAGCCCGGATAGCGAGCTCCGGGCTGGCGGGCTGGACGTGAATTCGGCTGGGGCGATCCTGGTCGTTGGCTCGCGCGTGGACGCCGAAACCCTGACCCGGGCGAGGGCGATGGGGGTCCGGGGCGTGGTCGTGACCGGGCTGTCGAGCAAGGAGCGGCGCGACTACCTCGCGTCCGAGGCCCGCCAGCGCTCGGCCCTCCATCGCCTGCCGCCATTCGCCGTCCTCGTCCTGGACGGTGCGGTCCGCCGCCCGGTGGCCGGGGCGGTGCTGGCCCTGCTCGGCGCGCTGTCAGGGCACGAGGTCGCGATCGTCACGGACCCGCCGATGCTCGTATTCGACATCCCCAGCCTCACCGTCCCGACACCGCCGGCAGACCTCGTCCGGGTTCGTGGTGGGGCGCTCGCCGGTCGCGAGGGACGCTTCGTCGAGGCCATCGGCGCCCGACGCTTCCCGGGTGGCGCCCACCTCGAGGCGTGCCTGGTCCGCTTCCCGGACGGCACGACCGCGGCGGTCCCGCTCGGTGACCTCGAGCGGTTCGTCTGAGCCGCCCTGAGTCAGGGCGGCTCAGACGCCAATCCCGGAGCGCCCGCCCCGACGGTTCAGGCCAACGCCGGCATGGGCCGACCGACAGGCGGGACGCCCTTGGGCTACGCTCGGAGGTGATGTCCGCCCACACGCGCCTGGAACGTCGCATCGAGTCGCCCGACCCGGCCGCCACCTCGGCGCTCGGCCTGGCCCTCGCCAAGGCCGCTCGCCCCGGCGACCTGATCTGCCTGTGGGGCGATCTCGGGGCGGGCAAGACCCACCTGGCCAAGTCGATCGGCGCAGGCATCGGGGTGACGGACACGATCGCCTCTCCAAGCTTCATCCTGATGGCGGAGTACGTCGGCCGCCTCCCGCTCTTCCACCTCGACCTCTACCGCCTGGCCGACGCGGCCGACGTCCTCGCCGGCGGCTTGATCGACGACCGGCAGAGCGCCGGCGTGACCCTCGTCGAGTGGCCGGACCGGATGGTCGGGGTCCTCCCGACCGAGCGGCTAGACGTGTTCATCGACGGCGCCGGCGATGCGTCCCGGACGATCACCGTGCGGGCCGGAACGCCGGCGCTGCAACGGTATCTGGACGTGATCCCATGACGGCGGAGCGCTCAGGGCCGGCCGAGCGCTCAGGGCCGGGCGGGCGCCTCGCGGGCGCCGGCTCGACGTATGACGGCCGGCGGCGCGCGGTCCTGGCCATGGATACCGCCACCACGCGGGTCGTCGTCGCGACGGGTTCGCCCCAGGGCCGCGTCGACGGCATCACCACCTGGACCGCGGGCTATCGCCACGGTGAGACGCTGCTCGCGACGATCGGGCGGTTGCTCGGCGAGCAGAACATCCGGCGCTCGCGGCTGACCGGGATCGTGGTCGGGATCGGCCCGGGCGCGTTCACCGGGCTGCGGGTCGGAATCGCCACGGCCAAGGGCCTGGCCCACGGGCTGGGGCTGCCGATCGTCGGCATCTCGACGGCCGAGGCGTTGCTGGCGGGAGTCCCGGATGGCGACGGCGAGCCTGTCCTGCTCCTGCCGGCGGGGCCATCCGACCGGATCCTCGTGCGGGCGGGCGGTCGCCCCGAGCTGCTGCCCGGCGGCCGGGAGCCGGATCTGGCGCCCGGGGAGTGGCTCGTCGCGGTCGATCTCGCCGGTCGCGCGCCGGCTGATGCCGTCGAGCGCGGCGAAGGGGCCCGCAACGGCCTCGGCCCGGCACTCATCCGGCTCGGCGCGGAGAGGCTGCGGCGGGGCGACGTCGATGATCTCGCCGGGCTCGTCCCGGAGTACGTCACGCTGCCACGCGGCGTGACCAGCCAGCGCGGGGAGGTGGCATGGTCGCGCGACCCCCGCTGAAGCTGCAGATCGTGCCGATGCGGGTGACCGACCTGCCGGCCGTCCACGCGATCGAGCGCGCCAGCTTCGATTCGCCATGGCCCGCCGATGCCTATCGGAGCGAGCTCGAAACGAACCGGCTCGCACAGTACCTCGTCGTCCGCGTCGGCGACGAGATCGCCGGCTACGGCGGGATGTGGCTGATGGTCGATGAAGCCCACATCATCACCTTCGCCATTCACTCGCTCTGGCGCCGCCAGCACATCGGCGACCGGCTGCTGCTGGCGCTGCTCGACGTCGCGATCGACGCTGGCGCCCACGAGGCGACGCTCGAGGTCCGCCTGTCGAATCTGCCCGCCCGCCGGCTCTACGAGAAGTTCGGGTTCCGGCCGGTCGGCCTGCGCCCGCGCTACTACAGCGACAACGGCGAGGATGCCCTGATCATGACCACCGATCAGCTGCGCGATGCCCAGATGCGCGAGCGGATCGCCCGACTGCGCGCGATGATCGATGCTGCGCCGCAGCCCGTGTCTCCGGCAGAACGAGCCTCGCCCTCGTCCGGGAGCGGCGTCGGATGACGGCTTCGTGAGCGAGTTGCTCGTCCTGGCCATCGAATCGTCGTGCGACGAGACGGGCATCGCGGTCATCGAGGACGGCCGGCAGATCGTGTCAAACGTGGTCGCCTCGCAGGTGGCGCTACACGCACCGTCGGGCGGGATCGTCCCGGAGGTCGCGGCCCGGGCCCACCTGCGCTGGATCGTCCCGGTCCTGGATGAGGCCTGGGGCGACGCGGGTGTCGACTGGCCGGACGTCTCCGCGATCGCCGTCACCTACGGCCCCGGTCTTGCCGGTTCCCTGCTGGTCGGGATCAACTTCGCGAAGGCGCTGGCGTGGGTCCACGACGTGCCGCTCATCGGAGTCAATCATCTCGAGGGCCACGTCTACGCGGCCTGGCTGCGCGATCCCGGCGAGGCGGATCGGGAAGATCCGGTCTTCCCGCTGGTCGCCCTCGTCGTGTCCGGCGGCCACACGTTCCTGACCGAGATGCGTGACCACCTGACCTACCGGCTGCTCGGCTCGACCCTCGACGACGCCGCGGGCGAGGCGTTCGACAAGGTCGGGCGGCTGCTCGGGCTCGGCTATCCGGGCGGGCCGGCGATCGAGCGGGCCGCTGAGGCGGCGATCGCCCGCGATCGGGTCTTCCCACGCGCCTGGCTCGGCGACTCGTTCGATCTCAGCTTCTCGGGGCTCAAGACAGCCGCCCGCCGGATCGTCACCGAGGCGCGCGCCGAGGCCGGTCTGGCCGGTGAGGCGGAGGCGCCGCTGCCCGATCCGCTCGTCGCCGAGCTCGCCTGGGGTTTCCAGGATGCGGTCGTCGACGTGCTCGCGACCAAGACGATCCGGGCCGCCCGGACGGGCGGTGCCCGGTCGATCGTCCTCGGTGGGGGAGTGGCGGCCAACAGCGCCCTGCGCGCGCGGTTGGCGGGGGAGGCGGAGGCGCTGGGCATCCCGTTGATCGTGCCGCGACCCGCGCTGTGCACCGACAACGGAGCGATGATCGGGGCGGCCGGCGCACGACGCCTTGCGGCTGGCGAGCGTGCCGGGCTGGACCTCGACGCGCGCCCGTCGCTGCCGCTGGCGGTCCGGTGAGCGGCCCGTGAGCGGCCCGGCAAGGCCCAGGCCGCGGGTCGATGCCGCTGCCGTGCGAACGACCCTTCACGCGGCGGGTATTCGCGCTCGGCACGGCCTGTCGCAGAACTTCCTGGCCGACCCGGACGTGCTCGAGGCCATCCTGGCCGAAGCGGATCCGCGACCCGGCCGCCGGATCCTGGAGATCGGCCCGGGGCTCGGC
>JAUSJS010000166.1 GCA_030647575.1 Candidatus Limnocylindrales bacterium
GTTGAAACCGTTTCTGGCCAGGAAGCCCTCGCTGGCGATGATCGGAATCGGTGACGAGTACGCAGTGCGATAGATGCCGCGGATCCCGGCATCGGTGCCCCGCCCAATCGTGAGGCGAGCGACCGAGGCGCCGGGATGCGCGCCAACCCGGCCGGCGCCGCCTGCGCCCTCCGGGACGACGTCGAATCCGACGTCGAATCCCTGCGACGTCGGCAGCGGTGTCCACAGATCGCGCTGCTCGAAGTCGACCAGCACCGTCGCCTCGCCATCCTCACCGTTGAGCGCTGCGAGGTCGTCGAAGAACACGGACGACGGCGAACCGGCGTCGCCGCCAACGGGCTCGTACGTCAGTATCGACACGAGTCTGAATGGCCTTCCGACGCCATCCGGCAGCTCCGCGACCTGGCGAGTCCTTGGATCGCCTCCATTCGGGCCGAGCGTAACGGTGTGGAGTCCACCGTCCGCGTTGCGGAGCACGATCCACAAAAAGAGCTTGGACACCGCCGGCTGGGCGCGAGTCCACATCTCGATGTGCGTTGCGTCTTCGGGCAGGTCGATCGGCGGCGGGTCGGCCTGGACGGGGAGCTGCGCCAGAAGCTCGTCAAGCGGCTTGTCGGCGAAGTCCTCCCGGAACCAGAGCACTTGCGTTGACTCTTCGGCCTCGACCGCCAGCAGATCGAAGCCCTCGCCTCGGCCGGTCGTGCCAATCTCGCCAGTCGTGCGCAGCGCCAGCGAGGCTTCGCGCACCCCTTCCGTCGCGCGCACCGCGCTCATCGTGGAAGACATCGCGAACGCGGATGTCCGGGACGACAACACATGGATATCAGAGCCGATCTGGTAGGCGCTCCTCTCGCGGCTGCTGCGTTCGAGCGTCGACCCGAGCGCGGCGGCGAGGACCGCCAGTCCGGCGGCCAGGACCAGGAGCAGCATCGGCCACGCGTACTGGAAGGGATTGCGTGAGAGGCGCCAGAGCGGCATCGCCAGCCAGATCGGCGCTCTCGGCGCGGCCGCCCACGCCAGCAGCCGAAGCAGAGGGGGATAGACCCTCAGGAAGATGATCGTGACGCCGACCAGGATCAGCGCCGGCGCGAAAAGCATGGTGATGTCGGCGCTCTGCTGACCCTCGAGGCCGCTGGTGACCACCGTCCGGCGAGTGCGCAGCTCCCACAGCACGAGGCCGCCGAGGACCAGCACGACCGCGTCCAGGTAGAAGCGCTGGAACCACAGCACACGCGCCGGCCTGCCGCTTGCGCGCCGGGCGCCTGCGATGTCCGTGCGCGCATGCAGGACTGCCGGCACGGCAAGAATCGCCAGGGCCCCGACCCCCGCCGCGCCCGCCCACACAAAGGAGAGCCAGGAGAGCTCGGTTGGGAGGGACGCGCCGCCGGTCACCGGTTCGTAGATTGGCAGCCGTCCCAGCTGCGAGATGACGAAGCGGGCGACCAGCGGACCGGCGAGTGCCGCGATCCCCACGATTGCCGCACCTTCGAGTGCGTACAGGCGGCCGATCTGCAGGGAGCTGATGCCCCGGCTCCGCAGCATCGCGATATCGGCGCGGCGCCGGTCGGCCAGCAGTCCCGCGACCATGACCATGTAGTAGGCCACGACAGCCAGGAGCAGAGCGCCCATCAGGAACATCGGGATGCGCGCGAAAAGGATCCTCCGTTCGAGCGCCCTGATCGCCGGCTCCAGGCCGCTGAAAACCGTCGATCGTGGGACCTGTATCTCGACCTCGGCCTCGAACGGGTCGTAAGCGTTCAGGATTTCCGACGGGTGCATCTGGCGAAGGACGGCGGGGTCGGTCTCGATGATCCAGGTGACCTCCGCCACCGCACCGGGGGTCGCCGATGCCACGGACCAGATGGCGTCCCCGTTGACGAACAACGGAAGGACCGGCGGTTCGTTGTCGAAGGAGGGGGCCAGGAACGAGTCGCCTAGCCCGTTCCAGTAGCTCTCCCGCAGGTCGACGGGCTGGAACAGACCGGTTACGACTGCCCTGATCCGGCCGCCGGAATCGCCGCCGGCCTCGAATTCGACGACGTCGCCAACTCGGACATCGAACTCGCGCGCGCGGCGGTCGAGCAACGATGCCTCGACTGTCGGGACGCGGCCTTCGAAGCGGACGTCGTCGGCAGGGGGCCGGCCCGCCGTGTATCGCACGTGGGCATCCATCTGCGCCATTCGCTGCATGAATGCCTGGGAGTCTTGCGTGCTCGGGCGGGTACCCTGGGTGCCCTCCGCAAAACCCCACTGGTAGCGTGGCGACCTGATGAAATGTCCTTCACCATCGTCGAAGGCGGAGAGGTGGCGCTCGCGAGCAGCCGAAATCTTTGCGGACCGTTCTTCGAACGCCGTGGGCGTGAACGGGACTCGCCGGTGGGCGACCTGAAAATTCTTCCTGGACGTGCCCAGCCCGTCGACGGTGCTGCCGAGCGCGACGAGTTCCAGGCTGCGCAGGTAGGTGACGACACCGCCAAGGACTGTCGCTGCGATGATTACGCCGGCAGCCACGGCCAGCATCATCCCTGCATCTGACCGTGCCCTGCGAACGGCAATGGAAAACAGATCTGAGGTACGAGACTTAGTCAACCGGGCAATTATATGGGGCGTTAGGATTAGTGTTCACGACGAGAGGACGGATACGTGAGCCTTGCCCGAAAGGTAATACGTCCGGGCCTGGTGGCTTGCTTCGCCGCGCTGATAATCGCGGGTTGCGTGCAGGGGGCGCGCCCGACGCCAACAGCGCTCTCCGAGACGCCCTCACCGCCGCCCAGCCCCACTGTTCCTCCCAGTCCTCCGGCATCTCCGACTCCGCAGCCCACCCCGACTCCGACACCCCGGCCGGCAACGACTCCCCAGCCGAGCCCGACTTTTACTCCGACCGTGCAGCCCACCCCGCTTCCGCAGCCGACGCCCCTTGCTACCAGGATCACGACGGCGGACATAGTCGACCTGGTCAGGCCGTCGGTCGTTCACATCCAGGTGAACGGTTTCTCGGGTCTTGGCACCGGAACCGGGATCGTCCTCGA
>JAUSJS010000167.1 GCA_030647575.1 Candidatus Limnocylindrales bacterium
CTGCGTCTCCGTGAGTTCGGCTTCGAGCTCATCCCGACCGACAACCTGTTCGTCCCGTTCGAGGACGGCCGCTACATGGTCCTGTGGGACGATGAGCGGAAGACTTGCTCGGAGATCGCGAAGTTCTCCCGGAAGGACGCCGAGCGCTATCCCGACTACAGTCGGTTCCTCCGCGAGGCTGCCGCCTTCGTCCGCGAGTTGATCTGGAAGACGCCCCCGGCGTCGCTCGGTCCACGCAGCGCGAAGGATATGCTCGAGCTCGGCTGGAAGCTCCGCCGGATGGGCGGTGGCGCATTCCGGTTCATCGACCTGATGACCGGGTCGATCGTCGAGCTCCTCGACAAGTGGTTCGAATCCGATCAGCTCAAGGCGACCCTGGCCTACTACGGCTCGATCGGGAACTTCAAGGGGCCGATGACGCCCGGCAGCGCCTACGTCCTGCTTCACCACCTGATGGGCGAGCACAAGGGCGCCGGCGGGTGGGGCTTCATCCGGGGCGGGATGGGCGGCCTGACCCAGGCGCTCGCCGCTTGTGCCCGGTCCCACGGGGCGACGATCCTGACCGACGCCGAGATCGCCCGGGTGATCGTGCGCGGCGGGCGGGCCGTCGGCGTCGAGCTGGTCAACGGCGACGTCTACTCGGCCAACGTGGTCGTCTCGAACGCCGACCCCAAGACGACCTACCTGCGGCTCGTCGGCGCGGAGCACCTCGACCCGGAGACCGTGGCCGAAGTCGAGTCGTACAAGACGTTCAGCACCGCGTTCAAGATCAACTTCGCGCTCGACCGCCTGCCCGACTACAGCGCGTTCGACCGAGAGGCGGTGGGCGTCCCGTATCCGACCTACGTCCACCTCGGTCCGACGATCGAATACCTCGAGCGCGCCTATGACGATGCCAAGTACGGCCGACCATCGACCCGACCGTTCCTGTCGCCGGTCGTGCCCACCCTGGCCGACCCGGCCCTGGCGCCGGAAGGAAAGCACATCCTGAATGTATTCGGCGGGCACGCTCCCTACACCCTGGCCGGCACGACCTGGGAAGCGGAACGGGAGGCCTTCGCCGACCGGGTCGTCGACACGATCGCCGAGTTCGCACCGGGCATCCGCGACGCGATCGTCGACCGGCAGATCCTGATGCCGCCCGATCTCGAGCGGATCTACGGTCTGCCGCAGGGGCACATCTTCCACGGCGAGCTGTCGATCGATCAGCTCTTCTTCCTCCGCCCGATCCCCGGCTTCGGCGACTACCGGACCCCGATCCGGGGGCTCTACATGTGCGGCTCAGGCACCCACCCCGGCGGCGGCGTGTACGGCGTGCCGGGTCACAACGCCGCCCGCGAGGTGCTCCGGGACGTCCGGGCTCGGGGCCGGAGGCTGCCCTGGGCTTCCTGAGACGCATCGTTCCGATTCGCTCGATGGGTCTATCGCCGGGAGCTCCGGCCGACTAGGATGGCGGCCGGAGCGAGGCGGAGCGGCCCGTCCGGCAACGGATCCACGGACATCGAGGAGGTTCGATCGATGACATCTTGGCGACGCCTTTTCCCGCTGGTCGCCGCGGGCGCCCTGCTGGTCACGGCCTGCGGCGGGGGAGCGAGTCCGCCACCGAGTGCCGCAGCGCCGGAATCGGCGGCTCCGGCAAGCGTGGAACCGTCGGCGCCGCCGGCGGCCGACATCTGCACGAACCCACCCAAGGCGGAGGGCCAGACCCTGACCTTCGCCTCGTACGGGGGAGCCTACCAGGAGGCCCAGCGCAAGGGCTGGCTGGAGCCGTACTCGGCGCTCACCGGCGTGACCTTCCAGGAAAGCGAGGACTCGGCGAACGCCACGATCAAGGCGCAGGTCGAGGCGGGCCAGGTCACCTGGGACATCGTCGATGTCGGCAATGACTTCGGACTCGAAGCGCACGCCGATATCCTCGAACCGCTCGACTACACCAAGATCCCCAAGGACGAAATCCTCGACGGCTTCGCCGGCGCTTATCGTGTCGCCGACATCACCTATGGCGTCGTCCTGGGCTACAACACCGAGAAGATGGCCGGCCAGGTGCCCCAGGGGTGGGCCGACTTCTTCGACACGACCAAGTTCCCCGGCAAGCGCGGCTTCTGGGACTACTCGACGGGCGGCATCTTCGAGTTCGCCCTGCTGGCCGACGGGGTGGCCCCCGCGGACCTCTACCCGCTCGATCTCGTACGGGCGGCCGCGAAGCTGGACACGATCAAGGACGACATCGTGTTCTGGGGTTCGGGTGCCGAGTCGCAGGACCTCATCGGCAAGGGCGAGGTCGCCATGACGATGATCTGGAACGGTCGCGCCTACAGCGCCAAGCACATCGATAACAACCCGGTCGAGATCCAGTGGAACCAGCAGATCGTCACGTCGGACTACTTCGTCGTTCCCAAGGGCACGCCGAACAAGGACGTGGCCATGGACTTCATCGGCTGGGCGTCGTGCAAGGAGAACAACGCGGCGCCGTCCAAGTACATCCCGTACGGGCCGACGAACAAGCTCGCGACGGCCGACCCATCGAAGGTCGCAGAGCTCAGCGTCTCGAACATCAACGACACCACCGCCTACTTCGACGACACCTGGATTGTCGACAACGCCCAGCTGATCGAGGACGCCTACCAGGAGTGGAAGACCCGGTGACGGCAGCCGTCAACGGCTGACGCTCCCTGACCGGTGCACCTGTTCCGTCGGGCGACCAGCAGATCGGGTCGCCGCCGTCGCGGCGACCCGATCGTCAACCGCTGGGCGCTGCTGGCCGCGCCGCCGATCGCATTCCTGGTCGCCTTCTTCCTGGTCCCGCTGATCGTCGTCAGCCTGCGCAGCGTCACGGACGTTCCCAGGCCGACCGACGACCTCCTGGCGAACTACGGGCGCTTCTTCGCCTCGGCCGCGAACCTGCGTGTCCTGGGCAACACGTTCTGGGTAGCCGCCCTGTCGACCGTCGTTTGCCTGGCGCTGGGCTACCCGTATGCCTACCTGATGAACATCGTCCGGCCCCGGGTGGCCGGACTGCTGCTGATCGCCGTGCTCCTCCCGTTCTGGTCGAGCCTGCTGGTCCGGACCTACGCCTGGCAGGTCATCCTGCGTGATACGGGCATCATCAACACGTTCCTCCTCGACGGGAGGGTCATCGAGGAGCCGATCCCGCTCATCCGGACCACGCTCGGTGTCATGCTCGGCATGAGCCAGATCCTGCTGCCGTTCATGGTCCTGCCGATCTACGCCGTGATGCGGCGGATCGATCCGGAGTACAGCAGGGCGGCTGCGAACCTCGGCGCCCCGCCATTCGCGGCCTTCCGGCGAGTCTTCCTGCCACTGTCGCTGCCCGGCGTCCTCGCCGGTTCCCTGCTCGTGTTCGTCCTGGCCCTTGGCTTCTACATCACGCCGGCCCTGCTCGGCTCACCCAAGGACACGATGATCAGCCAGTTCATCGCGAGCGCGGTCCAGCAGCGGCTCGACTGGGGGATCGGCAGCACCATGGCGGTCATCCTCATGGGCCTGACCCTCGCGGTCCTGTTCATCGCCTCGCGGCTCATCCGCCTGCGCGACGTCTTCGGCAGTCTCGAGGAGTCCTGAGCCGTGACCGACTCGTGGCGCCAGCCACGCCGCCTGCTCCTCCTGGCGCTCGGCGCCTTGACCGTCTTCTTCCTGATGGCCCCCACCCTCGTGGTCGTGCCGATGAGCTTCACGGCGTCGAACGCCCTGACGTTCCCACCGGAGGGCTTCTCGACGCGATGGTACGAGAAGATGCTGACGGACCGGCAGTGGTCGACCGGCTTCGTCAACAGCGCCCAGGTGGCCTTCCTGACCGCCATCCTCGCCACCGCGCTGGGGACGCTCGCCGCGCTGGGGACAATCCGCGGGCGGTTCCCGGGCAGGAGTGCGGTCAACGCGCTCATCCTCTCGCCGCTCATCGTCCCGGTGATCATCATCGCCATCGGGATGTTCTCGGTGTTCGTGCGCTGGAAGATCGCCGGCTCCTTCGTCGGCCTGGTCCTGGCCCACACGGCGCTCGCCGTGCCGTTCGTCGTCGTGAACGTCGCGACGAGCCTGCGGACGATGGACCGCAACCTGGAGCTGGCGGCCCAGAGTCTGGGCGCCGGGCCGGTCCGGACCTTCCGCCGCATCACCCTGCCGCTGATCCTGCCCGGCGTCCTGGCCGGTGGCCTGTTCGCGTTCATCACGTCCTGGGATGAGGTCGTCGTGTCGATCTTCCTCACCAGCGCACGCTTCAGGACGCTGCCCGTCGAGATGTGGGAGCAGGTTCGCCAGGTGGTCGATCCGACCGTGGCGGCCGTTTCCACCACCCTCCTCGCCGTGACCACAACGCTCCTCGTCCTGGTCTTCGTCGTGCGCCGCCAGCCAGCCGCCCGATGAGTGCCACGCGCTGTCCCGTGGGCGCGGCCGGCGGCGCCGCGACAGATCGGCCGGATCGACCGGATCGACCGGATCGACCGGCGCTCGTCCTGCGCGGCCTGAAGAAGTCCTTCGGGGACGTTCCGGCCGTCGACGGGGTGGACCTGGAGGTCCGCCAGGGCGAGTTCATCACGCTGCTCGGACCATCGGGCTCGGGCAAGACCACGACCCTCCGGATGATCGCCGGATTCACCCGTCAGTCGGCCGGCACGATCGAGATCGACGGCGTCGACATGAGCCATGTCCCGCCGCATCGACGCGACGTCGGGATGATCTTCCAGAACTACGCCCTTTTCCCGCACATGACCGCGGCCATGAACATCGCCTTCCCGCTCGAGATGCGTCAGGCGAGCCGCTCCGAGATCAAGCGCCGGGTGGCCGAGGCGCTCGCCCTGGTCAAGCTCGAGGGCCTCGGTGATCGCTATCCCCGTCAACTGTCGGGGGGCCAGCAACAACGGATCGCGTTCGCCCGAGCGGTCGTCTTCCATCCGCGCCTGCTGCTCATGGACGAGCCGCTCGGGGCGCTCGACAAGAAACTCCGTGAGGCGCTCCAGCTCGAGGTCATGCACATCAGCCGCCAGCTCGGCGCGACCGTCATCTACGTGACCCATGACCAGGAAGAGGCGCTCGTCATAAGCGACCGGATCGCCATCTTCAGCAGGGGCCGGATCGAGCAGCTCGGTCGCGGCGAGGACCTGTACGACCGGCCGGTCTCGCTGTTCGTGGCCGACTTCATCGGCGAGTCGAATATCCTGCGCGGCCGGTTCGAGCGCGACGGCGACGGCGGCTGGCTCACCCTGGACGACTCACGCTGGCGGGTGGGTGCTGCGGCAACGGCACGGGTCGCGCTCGACGGGGACCGGGCGGCTGCGCTCGTGGTCCGGCCGGAGCGGCTGCG
The DNA here is from genome assembly GCA_030647575.1 of Candidatus Limnocylindrales bacterium. Classification (GTDB taxonomy): domain Bacteria; phylum Chloroflexota; class Limnocylindria; order Limnocylindrales; family CSP1-4; genus SPCO01. The sequence continues at coordinate 5,321 of JAUSJS010000167.1, forward strand.
GATCGTCGATGCGGACGACGCCGGGGCCGTGGCGACCGCGGCGCCCGCAGTGAATTCGGTGGAGGCGTCCGTGCGGGATGTCCTCTATCTGGGCTCCACGCGCAAATACGAGCTCACCCTGCGGGACGGGCAGGCGGCGACGGTCCGCCAGCAGGTGGGAGGCGACGAGCGCGCCTGGCAGCCGGGGGACCGTGTCCGTCTGGCCTGGGCGGTCGACGACGGGGTGCTGGTGCCGATCCGGGCGGCTGAGGCGGTCTCGTCAGGTGACCTCCCAGCGCGGACCCGAGCTTGACGTCCCGCCACCGGGTGCCTCCTAATGGGCCTGCCCGGATCATACCACTCGAGGTCGGACACGCTGATCGATGCCCCGCTACACGCCTGCTGATTCACTCCAGTCGCCGCGGTTCACGGGACCCGTGACGTTCGCCCGTCTGCCTCATGTGCGGACGCTCGAGGACGTGGACGTGGCCCTGCTCGGC
>JAUSJS010000168.1 GCA_030647575.1 Candidatus Limnocylindrales bacterium
ATGGCGCGTGTGGCCTCGAAGATGCCGGTGAAGACGGATTCCGAAGTTGTGGACGTACTCGGCCAGGACGGCCGGTGCGATCCAGGGGGCGAGGGCCACGCGAGGACTCCAGGTTGGTGCGGAATGGCTTCCCGCTGCGCCCGGGGTCTGTGGCCGGGTCAAAGCTCAGGTTGAGCTACGAACGGAACCTGCTCGACCCCTCGATGGTACCAATGACCCGGGCGCGGCCGGCTCGCGCGCAGCGGCGGCCCGCTCGCGGAGCGGTACGCGGCTCGCGATGCTCATCGACGCCTCTAGCGGAACTCGATCTCAAGGGGCACCGAGCGGCTGACCGTTTCGGTGACCGGGCAATGCTCGACCGCCCACCTGACGAGCTCCTCGAGCGCGGGCCGGTCGAGACCTGGCGCGTCGATCGCGACCATCACCCTCGTCGACAGCGCCCCGGCCGGGATCTCGGGGTCCAGCCCGAGAATCCCACGGTCGTCGGACTCGCTGTCGACCTCGACCTCGACCGATCCCAGGGCCACCCCAACGGCCGCGGCGCGTATCGCGATCAGAGACGCCACGCACGAGGCCTCCGCAGCGCGGAGAAACCAACCCGGTGAGGGCGCGGTCGCCGTTCCACCGATCCCGGGCGGCATGTCCGTTCTCAGCGATTCGCCGCCTGAGCCGCTGACAGTGACGACGAGGCCAGATTCCAGACTAGCCCTCGCGCTTGAGTCCCGGTAACGAGCCTCCTCGGGGTGATCGGTCAGGTACGCGCTTGCCTTCGCGACCGATTCGGCGATCGACACCAGGTCCTCCTTTCAGGCACCGGTTCAAAGGCGGTGCGGCAGCGTCTCTGGGCGGCGGAACTCTGACGTATCCTGACGCACGTCCGCGAGCCCGTCCATCGGCTCGCTGTCTCCGACATGCGACGGGCCGAGGACAGGGTGCACGCCACACGACCAACTGCCGAACCCGCGACGACCGGGCTCATGGAAGTACGCGGGCTGTCGAAGTCGTTCCGCGGGCTCCAGGCCCTCGATGGCTACTCGCTCGACCTTCGACCGCTTACGATTCACGGGGTCATCGGGCCGAACGGCGCCGGGAAGACCACGTTGTTCCACCTCCTGTCCGGATTCCTCCGACCGTCCAGCGGCACGATCAGCTTCGACGGCCGCGACATCACCGGCGCCCCGGCTTACCGGGTCGCGAGGCTCGGGATCGGCCGAACGTTCCAGAACATCCGACTGTTCGGGGACCTGTCGGTTCTCGAGAACGTCATGGTCGGGATGAGGCGCGACGACCGGGCATCGATCCTGGCGACGCTGCTCTCCACACCGTCATTCAGGCGCCGCGAAGCCGAGCTCGAAGCGGCGGCAATGGATCTGTTGATCCTGTTCGGGCTGGCGCGTGCCCGTGACCGGCCGGCGAGGAGCCTGCCGTATGGGGATCAGCGGCGACTCGAGCTCGCCCGCGCCGTGGGGCTGCAGCCGAGGGTCCTGCTCCTCGACGAACCGAACGCCGGCATGAACCCGATCGAGACGCGAGAGCTCCTCGAGCTGATCCGCCGACTGCGTGACGAGCTCGCCATCACGATCGTCCTCGTCGCCCACGACATCCCGCTCGTGATGGGCCTGTGCGAGCGAATCCAGGTGCTCAACTACGGCCGGCTCATTGCCGAAGGCGATCCCGCCTCCGTGCGCGCAAACCCGGACGTCATCTCCGCCTACCTCGGCACGGCCCGTCATGCTTGAGATCCACGACGTCCACGTCCGGTACGGCAACATCCGCGCGCTCCAGGGCGTGTCGCTGCGGGTCGCGGAAGGCGAACTGGTCGCGCTGATCGGGTCGAACGGCGCGGGCAAGACGACGACGCTTCGGACGATTTCCGGGCTCCTCCGGCCGTCGTCCGGCGCGATCACCTTCGAGGGCGCCGAAATCCACCGATCGCCGACCGACCGGATCGTTGCGCTCGGGATCTCCCACTGCCCTGAAGGGCGCCGGATCTTCGGCAGCCTGACCGTTCGCGAGAATCTCGTGCTGGGCGCCGTCTGTCGCTCCGACCATGCGGCGATCGCGGCCGACGAGGAGATGGTCTTCGAGCTCTTCCCGCTGCTGAAGGAGCGGCTCCGCCAGGCCGGCGGCACGCTGTCCGGCGGCGAGCAGCAGATGCTCGCGATCGGGCGGGCGCTGATGAGCCGGCCCCGGCTCCTCCTGCTCGACGAGCCGTCACTGGGGCTCGCCCCGCTCATGGTCGAGCGGATCTTCGAGACGATCGCCGAGCTCAAGCGGCAGGGCCGGACCATCCTTCTCGTGGAGCAGAACGTCCACCATGCCCTCGACGTCGCCGACCGGGCCTACGTCATGGAGGCCGGGCGGATCACGCTGGAAGGGCCGGCGGATGTCCTCCGCCGCGATCCGCAGGTCGAGCGGTCGTACCTGGGCGCCTAGGCGATGGGCAACTACTTCCTCCAGCAGGTCGTCAACGCGCTCAGCGCAGGCAGCCTCTACGCGCTCATGGCGGTCGGCCTGGCGATGGTCTTCGGAATCCTGCGGCTGATCAACTTCGCGCACGGCGACCTGATGATGATCGCCGCCTACCTCGCGGCGTTCTCCCTGGGGGCGGGACTGCCGCTCCCCGTCGCGGTCCCGATCATGGTCGCGGGAACGGTCCTCGTGGCCCTCCTGATGGAGCGGATCGCCTACCGCCCGATCCGGGGAGCCCCCGACGTCGCGATGCTGTTGACCTCGTTCGCGGTTGGCCAGATCCTGCAGAACGGGACGCTGCTCACGACCCGTCTCGCCGACAGGCCGCAGCAGATCGCATTCCCGAGCCCGGACGGCCTCGGCGGCGTCGCGACAATCGGCTCGATCACCGTCCCGCAAATCAACATCATCAGCTTCGTCGCCGGGACGGTGCTGCTCGGC
>JAUSJS010000170.1 GCA_030647575.1 Candidatus Limnocylindrales bacterium
GACATCGGGACTCGCCTTGACCACTGCGCTGCGGGAGGCGAGGTCGACGGTCACGTCCTCGACGCCTGGGACGGCCTCGAGCGCCTCGGTGACGTGGACGACACAGTCGTCGCAGGTCATCCCTCCGACGCCGAGATCGATAAAGATGATCGGTTGATCCATGACAGTGATTCCTCATCCTGTATGTAAAGACGCCATGTTGCATTTGCATACGATAACTCGTATGCTTGTTGCAGTCCAGTGGCATTCCTTACGTTCGAGGCGATCGATGACGAGCAACCTGCCCATCGCGGCGACCCGGGCCGATCAGCTGTCTCGGCCCGAGGTCCTGTCGACCTTCTTCCAGGGCCTCGCCGATCCGACCCGGGTTCGGATCCTGGAGCTCCTTGCCGATCGGCCGCGCACGGTCCGCGAGCTCCAGGCGGACCTGGGCCTCGCCCAGGGTCGAGTGTCCAGCCACCTCGCCTGTCTGCGCTGGTGCGGCTACGTCATCGGGACGGTCGACGGCCGCTTCAATCGCTATCAGCTGGTCGACCCGCGGGTCCGCGAGATCCTCGTCGCGGCGGAATCCATCGTCCGCGAGAACGAGGATCGATTGACCTCCTGCCTGGTCCTCGGCACAGAGGGCGAGGGGCCGGCACCGGTCGAGCGGGCATGAACCGGGACAGGCTCGTCACGCTCGCGGTGCCGCTGCTCGCGATCGCCTGCTGCCTTGGCCTACCGATCCTCGCATCGATCGGGGCGAGCGCAACGGTCTTGGTCCTCGGACTCGGCCTGCCGCTGGCCCTGGCCATGCTCCTGGCCGTCTGGGTCGCTGCCCGGCGCCATCGGATGGTCCGACGGTCGCCCGCGCCGCACCGCCGTCCCGCCACGAGGCACGATCCTGCCTCTGACCTGTCGACCCGGGAGACACTGGCGCACACCCTGGGCGATTTCCGACGTCGTGGTCTTCTGGAATCGGCGAACCACAACGTCGTGATCCGCGGTGCCGAGCGCCTGACCGAGATCGCCGAGGGCGATCCGACCGCCTGACGGACCACGCGTCATCGGTTCGCCTGCCCGGGATCCCCCCGCGGGGCGGTCAACCCGACAGGCGGACAAGGCTGACCTCGTCGACCTCGACCGGATCGCGCAGGACCACCACCTGACTGAAGCCTTCGGCCTGGAGCCGGGTGCCGGGTCCGTCGACCGCGTGGCGCAGCCGGTCGAGGTGGCGCCGGACGACGAGTTCGTCGACGACCCGGCCGGTTCGAGCGGCATTGCGAGCCAGGACCGTGGCGGCCGGCAGGTCCAGCACGATCGCAATGGCCGACAGACCGGCCGCCCTGGCTCGGGAGATCAGCTCCCGCCGCGCCGAGGGCTCCACGTTGGTGGCATCGACCACGGTCAGGCACCCCTCGGCAAGCCGCCGGGCCAGCTCGCGATGGAGTCGCCCGAAGGCCGCCCGGGTCGCACGCTGATCCGCCTCGTCCCCCGCGATCAGCGCTCGATAGCCGTCGGACGACAGAACCTCGGACGGGTCGAAATGGCGGGCCGCGAAGGTGGTCTTGCCTGCCCCGGCGGCGCCGACCAGCACGACCAGGCTCGGGTCGGGTATCGCGACGATGGCCACCGGACGGTCCTCAGGTCGCGGCGCGCCGGACCTCGTAGCCGCCGCCCTCCGCGGCCCGAAGCTCGTAGACCGGCTGGTCGTACAGCGCCGGACCCTGCGTCACCTGGCCGTTGTCCAGCCGGAATCGGGAGCCGTGCCAGGGGCACTCGATGCAACCGTCGACGATCTTGCCCTGGGGCAGCGGACCGCCCGCGTGGGCGCACACCGCATGGAGCGCGTGCACGGTAACCCCGATGCGCACGAGGACGAGGTCGTTGATCCCAGCCCGGGCCCTGGTCGGCGTCGCAAGGGGGAGCGCGGAGAGGTCGGTCAGGTCGCCGCTATCGAGTGGGATCCACTTCGTACCGGGACCTCGGAAGGCATGACGGCTGACCATGTTGCCAAACGCATAGACGACCTCACCGCCGACAAAGGCGCCGGCTGAGACGATCAGGAATCCGACGAGCGACAGGACCACGGGGACCATCCGATCCGCCGGACCTCCGGCGCGCAGGACCAGGGAAATGACGAGGATCACCAGGGCCACGACCATCAGCGTCGAATGGAGCGTCGCCCGGACCCGCGCCGCGCCATCCGTGTCGACGTAGTCGGCGGCACCCGACAGCGCTGCCGCCAGCATGAACAGGACGGTTGCCAGCAGGGCGACGTCGGCGGCGGTCGGCTGGTTGAGGAGATCGAGAATGACCGAGACGAGCAGGGCGCCCACCGGCACGTCCGTCGACGCTGAATGGAGTGGGTGGCCGAGCCACGTCCCGCTCAGCAGGTCCTTGATCGGTCGGAACGGACGGAAGACCGCGCTCAGCCAGCGATGATTGAAGTCGCCAAGCGGTCGCGCCCAGCCGTCCTGGGCGGCCATGATGCGCGCGAGCAGTCGAGCCATGCCGCGGTACCTCCCTGCGCGGGAGTGTATCCACAGACCGTCCACAGCGCTGGGAAGTTCGGGGATAACTTTGGGCCTCCGGCGGCGAAGTTCGTGGACAAGCGCCTTGTGAGGTCGGACCGCGGGCCATAGATTTCGTCTTGCCCGAAGGGGCAGGTGCGAACCGCCAGACCGCGCCGGGGAGTGATCCTCGGAACGGTCCCGGGAACCAGGCTCGAAGGTCGCAAGGCTTGCGAGCGAGGAACCCGGCGGCGACCAGGGACTGCGGCTTGCCGTAGCCTCGGGATCCGTCGAATGGCCGGTACCTACCAGTTCCTTCGGGCGCTTTCGTGTCCGGCAGGGCCGCATCGGCTAGGCTTCCGCGGATGCCCGATCCCCGCCACGCGCCCTCCGGCGCCCGACTCACCCAGGACTGGCGACTCCTGGTGGCGGTCTTCTGGATCACCTCCATGGTTGAGGGCCTGGGGGTCAGCCAGATCTTCGCCCTCCTCCCCAGCTACCTGCGCGAGATGGGCGTGCCCGAGGCGGACCGGCTCGCGTTCATCGGGCTATTCAGTTCGCTGATCTTCGTCGTCGGCGCCCCGCTCGTCCCGCTGTGGGGAGCCTGGGCCGACAAGTACAGCCGCAAGGTCGTCATTGTCCGCAGCGCCATCGTCGAGGCCGTCGTCTTCGCCGGCGTCGCCCTTTCGCGCGAGCCGTGGCAGCTCGCCCTGTCGATGCTCCTGATCGGGCTCCAGCTGGGGAATACCGGGGTGATGCTGGCCGGCATCCGCGACGTAACGCCGAGGGCGCGGCTCGGGACGACGATCGCCCTGTTCGGTGCGTCTGGCCCGATCGGGTTCGCGGTCGGACCGGTCATCGCCGGGATCCTGATCGACGGCTTCGGCTGGACGCTGCCGTGGGTCTTCGCCTCATCGGCGGCCCTGTCCGTGGGCACCGCGCTGCTGGTGGCCATCGGGTCGCGCGAGATCCGCCCGGAGGTCGTGCCGACCGGCCGGATCGTGGATCTTGCGTTCGGTGCCTTGCGCGGTGTCCTGGCCGACCCGGCCGTCCGGCGGATCTTCCTGATCTTCGGCGTCTCCTACCTGGCGACCCAGATGAGCCGCCCATACATCCCTGTCGTCGTCGAGCACCTGGCGGGCAGCGGGCCCGGCCTCGTTTCGGCGATCGCCCTCGTGGCGGGGACGGCGGCCCTGGTCGGCGGGATTGTCTCGCCGCTCGGCGGCCTGATCGGGGACCGGATCGGATTCCAGCCGGTCCTCGTAGCGGCTCTGGGCGGTGCAGGCGTCGTCCTGCTGCTGATGCCGATCGTGCCGTCGGTGGCCGCCCTTGCCCTCCTCGCCGTGGTCCTGGGCGCCTCGACCGCCACGGTGAGTGCCATGGTCTTCGGCCTGCTCGCCACCGAGATCCCGGCCGAGCGGCGTTCGACGACGCTCAACCTGGTCTACCTGCCGCTCTACGCGGCCGGCATCATCGGGCCCGCCGTCGGGGCCGGCGTTGCGACGGCCGCAGGCGTGGCCGGCCCATTCGTCGTCGGTGGGGTGGTCTTCCTGCTCGGAGCCGTCGGGATCCTGGTGCGCCGAACCCGCACGCCGGACCGACCCGTCGGCGACAACGTCGTCGCGATCGGAGCAGGTTTCACGCCGGAGGGCTGACCCCGGCACGGCCCGGAGGTCGGCGGTGGCTTCGCCGGCCGGTCAGGGCTGAACGTCCATGCTCCAGCGGCGAAGCGGACCCGACCCCAGGGAACGTGCCCGGTCGAGATCGGCCGGGCCGGCCGGCTTGCTCGGCTCCCGGAGGGCGACGACCGCGAGGAGCATCGTCAGGCCGCCGTACCACAGCGCGGGGAGGGCGAGCATGCCGGCCACAGGCACCGTCCAGCGACGATCGGTGCGAGCCCCCCAGACCACGAGCACGACCGCGAATGGCAGCCGGACGAGGAAGGGGATCGGTACCGCTGCCGAGGTTCCCTCGCGGCCGGCGAGGCGGACGAGCAGCTCCAGCCATTCGAGCCAGGCACCGGGCATCAGGGCCGCGGAAACGGCGACCACGAGCGCGGTCGCCCCGAGCGCGATCCCAAGCGAGCGCCACTCGCGCCGGACCGCGAACCAGAGAAGCCCGATGCCGGGGGTCACCTTGGTCAAGAGGACGAATGCCCAGGCGGCCGGCCAGCGGAACCCGACGACCATCGCGACCGCGAGCAGCAACGAGATGTTGCCCCCGGCGAGCTCGAGCGTTGCCAGCAGCACCCCGACGGCGAACAGGCGCGGCCCGGTCAGGAAGCGGATGGCGAGGAGCAGCAGGGCGGTCCAGGCACCGATGAATCCAAGCCAGGGCAGCTGGGTCAGCGGCGAGATCGCCTGGAGGAACGCCGGCGAGTAAACGTACGCCACCGGCTGCGTCCAGTCGGATAGCGCATACGGCGCGTGGAGGCTCGCCACCCAGTAGCAGAAGGCCTCCTGCCCGGTCCGGAGTTGACGTCCAAATGGCTGAGCGAGCGCGACCACCATCAGCCATGCCCCGATCGCCACCATCCATCCGCCAAGCTGCGACGGAGTGAACGGCGTCTGGCCGAACATCGACGAGATCGAGCGCCCGCCGCGGATGGCCAGCGGAGCCGAGAGGTCGGTCATGATCCCGGGCGGGAAAGGCACGGAGTGGTCAAGGTCTGGTTCCTCGAGAGGCGCGACGTACGGCCGCGGTGTTGCCGGGTCCGTTCCCCCTGTCGAGCTCGGACGACCCGGTCGCCGAACGCTGTGTGTCGTTGTGCGCCGGCGCCGATGTGAGTCGACGGACACCCGCGGTGTCCGCGGTCAACGACGCCCGGCGGGGCTGACTCTACGGTATCGAAGCCGGAACGTCCCGCCCGTGCCGTGCCGTAGGATGGCGCCGTGCCGAACATCGCCCTGCCTCGCCCGCGACCGAATCGACGAACCGGTGCGGCGGTTCCGGTCGTCCCGACCGAGCCTGCCGCCCCGGAGATCATCGAGTCCGCTGGGCTGCGCTGGATCCACATCGAGTCGCCCCGGGCGGCGGATCGCGACTGGCTGGAGGAGCACTTCGACTTCCACCCGCTCGACTACGAGGACGTCTACTCGCGCAACAACCGGCCGAAGCTGGACCCGTATGACGACTACGTGTTCATCGTGCTGCACTTCCCGATCTTCGAGAAGTCAACCTCGCGGATGCTCACCGCCGAGCTCGACCTGTTCATGGGCCCCGACTACCTGATCACCCTGCCCAACATCCCGCTGCCGCCGCTGACCGCGATGTTCGAGCGCTATCGCGAGAAGGACGACCTGCGCGAGGCGACCCTCTCGAAGGGATCGGGCTACCTGCTCTACAAGATCGTCGACACCTGCGTCGACGCCTCGTTCCCGATGCTCCGCAAGATGGCGGTCAAGCTCGATCGGATCGAGGACGACATCTTCGAAGGTCGCTCGTCGGAGATCGTTCGCGACATTTCCGAGGCGAAGCAGGAGATCATCAACTTCCGGCGGATCGTCCGGCCCCAGCGAGCCGTCCTGCGCGATCTCGAGCGGACCAAGCAGCGCTACCTCCAGGAAGAGCTGGAGATCTATTTCGACGACATCTCCGACGCCGCGGAACGGATCTGGGACACCCTCGAGAACTACAAGGAGGTCATCGAGGCGCTGGAATCGACCAACGAGTCGGTCCTGTCGCATCGCCTGAACGACTCGTTCCGGATCCTGACCGCGGCGAGCGTCGTGCTCCTGCCGCTGACCCTCATCGCGAGCATCTTCGGGATGAACGTGCCAGTTCCCGGCGAGGGGACCGAGTCGGCGTTCCTGGCGATCATCCTGCTGATGGCTGTCCTGCTCGTGGTGATGGTCGCCTACTTCCGGCGGCGCGGCTGGCTGTAGGCTGGGGGCCCGCGTCTCCACAGGGTAGATGGACCGATGGGAACCGCCGACGTCAACGTCACGCGTGCTCGAGAAGCCTTCACCCGTCACGCCTGGACCGAGGCCTACGAGGCGTTTAGGGGCGCGGACCGCGTAACGCCACTCCCGGTCGCGGATCTGGAGCAAGCCGGTGTGGCCGCCCATCTCATCGGGAACGACGACGACGCCATCGAGCTGTGGGGACGCGCCCACCACGAGGCCATCGATGCCGGTGACGTCATCGGCGCCGCACGTCACGCCTTCTGGCTCGGCATGACCCTGGTCGGGCGCGGCGATATGGCCGTCGGCGGCGGATGGCTGGGTCGCGCGGCGCGCCTGGTCCAGGAGAGCGGTCTCGACTGTGTGGAGGGCGGCTACGTGCTTGTGCCGTGGGGCCTGCGCCAGCTTGATGGCGGGGACCCGGCCGGCGCCTTCGCCACGTTCGAACACGTGGCGTCTATCGCCCAGCGTTTCGGAGACTCCGATCTCGTCACGCTCGGCCGGCTTGGCCGCGGGCAATCGTTGATCACCATGGGCGAGGTCTCGCGCGGCGTGGCCCTGCTTGATGAGGCCATGGTCGCGGTGACCGCCGGAGAGGTCTCGCCGATCATCGTCGGGATCGTCTACTGCGCCTCGATCGAGGCGTTCCAGGCCATCTTCGATCTGCGGCGGGCGCAGGAATGGACCGATGCGCTCGCGGCGTGGTGCGAGTCCCAGCCGGACCTCGTCCCGTTCCGCGGCCGCTGCCTGGTCTATCGCGCCGAGCTCATGCAGCTCCACGGCGCATGGCCGGAGGCGATCGACGAAGCGCGCCGGGCACAGGCGTGGCTCTCGAGGCCGCCGCCGGAGCCGGCGGTCGGGGAGGCGTGCTATCAGCAGGCCGAACTCCACCGACTGCGCGGCGAGTTCGCCGACGCGGATACCGCGTACCGCGAGGCCAACGAGTGGGGTCGACGACCGGAGCCCGGCCTCGCGCTGCTTCGACTCGTGCAGGGCCGACCGGACGTTGCGATGGCGGTCATCCGGCGCGCCGTCGACGAGGCGCCGGACGATATCGCGAGGGCCAGGCTGTTGGAGCCGTGCGTGGACATCACCTTGGCCAGCGGCGACCTCGCGGCGGCCCGTACGGCGATCGACAGGTTGTCCCGGATCGCCGATGCGATGGCCGCCCCGGTCCTGACGGCGATCTCCGCTCGCGCGGAGGGGGCCGTGCTCCTGGCCGAAGGCGACGGCCGGGCCGCCCTCGCCGTCTTGCGCCGCGCGTCGGCGATCTGGCGGGACCTGGACGCGCCCTACGAATCCGCGCGCGTGCGGGTCTACATCGGCCTGGCCTTGCGGCAGCTTGGAGACGCGGATACCGCGGCCCTGGAGTTCGACGCGGCCCGTCGCGTGTTTCGAGAACTCGGTGCGGTACCGGATCTGGCACGCCTCGATGCCCTGACCGGAACCACCGCGGCCCGGCCGGACGGGTTGTCAGCACGCGAGGTGGAGGTCCTTCGACTCCTCGCGGCCGCCAAGACCAACCGGGCGATCGCTTCTGAGCTCGGGATCAGCGAGCGGACGGTCGATCGGCACGTCAGCAACCTCTTCACCAAGCTCGACGTCTCGTCGCGATCGGCGGCGACGGCCTATGCCTACGAGCACGGCCTCCGGTAGTCGGCACGCGGGCGGACGTACCCATGCCGACCCGATGAGTGATTGGGTAGTTGGGCCGATGCGCGGTCCGCGGGCGTCCGCCTAACGTCGACTGCGGCGACCGGTGACGATCGGTCGCCTCCGATACCCAGATCGTCAAGGAGGCGGACATGGACGCCAATGTTCAGACCGAACGGATCGATACGATCGTCATCGGTGGCGGGCAAGCCGGCCTCTCGGCGGGCTACCACCTGGCCAGGCGGGGGATGCCCTTCGTTATCCTAGATGCCGATGCGCGGATCGGAGAACACTGGCGGGAGCACTGGGACTCGCTGCGGCTGTACAGCCCCGCCTGGTCCGATGGGCTGCCAGGGATGCGGTTCCCCGCGCCGAACTACCACTACCCCAGCGGTCGCGAGATGGGGGACTACCTCGAGGCCTACACGTCGAAGTTCGACCTGCCCGTCAGGAGCGGAACGCGGGTGGACGGCGTTCGACCGGCCGATGGGCCGGATGGCGGGTACCTCGTGACCGCCGGCGACCGTCGATACGAAGCGAAGCAGGTCATCGTCGCGAGCGGCGCCTTCACCCGGCCACATGTCCCCGGTTTCGCCGCCCAGCTCGATTCCTCGATCCGGCAATTCCATTCGAGCGAGTACCGGAATCCATCGCAGTTGCAGGATGGCCCGGTCCTCGTTGTCGGCGTCAGCCACTCGGGCGCAGACGTCGCATACGAAACCGCCCCTTGGCATCGCACCGTCCTGGCCGGCCATGCCCACGGGGAACTCCCGATCCGGGTCGTCGACACGTGGCGTGCCCGGCTGGTCTGGCCGCTCATGGTCCTCGTGGCCAGCCACGTGCTCACGATGCGAACGCCGATCGGTCGGAAGATGGCCCCGCTCGTGCGGATGGGCGGCGGACCGCTGTTGCGAATCCGCAGCGCGGACCTGGCTCGGGCCGGCGTCGAACGGTACGACTCGCGGGTCGTCGGGGTCCGCGACGGCAAACCCGCCCTTGCTGACGGCCAGCTGCTCGACGTCGCGAACGTCGTCTGGTGCACGGGCTTCCGGCCCGACTACGGTTGGGTCGAGGTGCCTGGCTTCGTCGGCGATGACAGCTGGCCGACCGGGAACCGCGGCGTTGCGACTGCGCCCGGGCTCTACTTCCTGGGAGTCCCGTTCACGTTCGGCTTCACCTCGATGCTCGTCGCCGGCGCCGGCCGCGATGCCGGCCACGTTGTCGACCGGATCGCGCAGCGTACGGCGGCCCGCACATCGACAGCGAGGTTGGAGCCGGCACGGGCCTCACGATAGGCTCTGGGCCCATGGGATCGTGCTGCAACGACGACCTCGAGGCCGGTTTCGACGAGCGAGTCGCGGCCCGCGACCTCGCAGATCATCGACGCGATGGCCTCCCGGACGACCAGCGTCGGATGCTCGCCGCGCTCATGGCCGACGGCGTCGCGGACCGTACGATGATCGACATTGGTGGAGGGAGGCGCGCCAGTGGTACGGCGTGACCTATCCGCGCGGCACGTGGTGGATGCGGGCGGCGGCCGTCGCCTACGACCGATTCCGATCGCTGACCGGCGCCATCTCGGGCCCGGGCTTTGTTCGTCCGGAGCATGAAGTCGATG
>JAUSJS010000182.1 GCA_030647575.1 Candidatus Limnocylindrales bacterium
GATCCTGGCCAGCGCCGACCTGCACGCTGCACTCGCGCTCCAGTGCAGCCGCTGCCTGCGTGAGATCACGTTCGGAGTTGATGTCCGCTTCCAGGAGGAGTTCCTGCCGTCACTGGACCTGGCCACGGGGCGGCCGCTCCCCACCCTTGACGAGCAGGACGTCGCCCGGCTGAGCGACCACCATGAGCTCGATCTCAAGACATCGGTGCGTGAGGCCCTCCAGCTGGCCGAGCCGATCGCGCCGCTCTGCCGGCCTGACTGTCCGGGGCTGTGCATCGTCTGCGGCGGGCGACTCGACGAAGGCACCCACGATCATCCCGACGACGAGATCGTTTCCCGCCTGGAGGCCCTTCTCGCTTTTCGGGCCGACGACGCCTGACATGGACGCCCGATTCGCGCTAGACTCCGCCGTCGGTCCGGCACCAGCCGCCGCCACGACCCGAACAGGAGCACCACCACCCCATGGGTGTACCCAAGCGACGTGTCTCGCATGCCCGTCAGGGTGAGCGTCGCGCGCACCTCGCGATCGACCTGCCGCATCTCGAGGAGTGCTCGCACTGCCACGAGATGAAGCTGCCGCACCACGTCTGTCCCAACTGCGGTTACCACAACGGCCGACTCGCGATCCAGCTGAAGCCAGCCGCCGACGACGCCGCGCGCTGACGCGGTGACTGCGGCGCAGCCCATGGCGCTCCGCCCGGGCGGCGGTGGAGTACGCGTCGCGGTCGACGCGATGGGCGGCGATCACGGCCCAGCTGAGGTCGTCCCGGGCGCCCTCGATCACGCTCGAGCCCACTCCGAGGATCGGGTGATTCTCGTCGGCGACGAGCCGACCATCCGGGCGATCGGCGGCGAACTGCCGGCGAACGTGACGATCGTCCGCGCCTCCCAGGTCATCGGCATGGACGAGCATCCCGCGCTCGCCCTGCGTGAGAAGAAGGACGCCACGATCGTCGTGGCGATGGACCTGGTCAAGCGCGGCGAGGCGGACGCCGTGGTGACCGCCGGTCACACCGGTGCCGCCATGGCCGCCGCGGTCCTGCGTCTCGGGCGATTGCCAGGCGTCGATCGACCCGCGCTGGCGGTCCAGATGATCACCGACTCCGGCCCGATGGTGCTGCTCGACATCGGGGCCAATCCGGACTCCACGGCCGAGAACCTGGCCCAGTACGCCCGGATGGGGGCCATCTTCGCCGAGCGCGTGCTCGGCGTGGCGTCGCCGCGGGTGGCCCTCCTGTCGATCGGCGAGGAGAAAGGCAAGGGCGATGCGCGGATCCAGCGCGCCACAGAATTGCTCGATGCCTCCGGGTTGCGCTTCGCCGGCAACGTCGAGGGCAAGGACTTGCCGCACCACCTGGCGGACGTCGTCGTATGCGACGCCGTCCTGGGCAATGTCGTGATCAAGTTCTACGAAGGGCTGTCCGGCTTCATCTTCGACCTGTGGCGGCGCGAGCTCGATGGCTCGCTGCGCGGCCGCCTGGCCTATCTCCTGCTGCGCCCGGGCGTCGCGCGCATCCGCGACGTGTTCGACTACGAGCGGGCGGGCGGTTCGCCCTTGCTCGGGGTTCGCGGGACGGTCATCATCACCCACGGTCGAGCGAAGCGCCGGATGGTCGGCTTCGCCTGCGAGGTTGCCGCGGCGACGGCGCGCGCGGGCGTCCCCGCCCTGATCGCGGAGGCCCTCACCTCGACCGCGACGACGGCGGCGCCACCGAACGTCGCCCAGGAGGCATTGTGAGCGGCCCGGAGCTGACGGTCGGACGGGGCGTCATCGCCGAGCTGGTGCGCCTCGCGGCGTTCGAAGTCCCGGGCGTCGCCCGCGTCGGTCGCGGCGGCGCCGCCTGGCGGCGGTTCCTGGGTGGGCCGGCCGTTTCCGTGCAGGTTCGCAACGATCGGGTCCTCGTCCGGTTGTGGGTCGTGGCTCGTCCCGGCCAAGCCCTCGGGCCACTCGCGGGCCAGGTCCGAGCCGCTGTCGCCGCGACCGTCGAGCGCCTCCTCGGCCTCGACCTCGGGGCGCTGACCGTCCTGGTCGATGGCGTCGGGGGCTGACCGCGTCCGCGGCCGGCGGACCGGCCGACGGTTGGCCCTGGCGGCCGTCTTCGAGGCGGATTTCGGGCAGCGAACGGCCGATGCCGTGCTCGAACGCCACCTGGCCGAGGAGGAACGTGACGACAACGCCGCCGCCCTGGCCCGCGAGCTGGTCGCCGCCGAGATGCTCCATCGTGACGCCATCGATGCCGAGATCACGCAGCGGGCGCCGCAGTATCCGGTCACCGGATTGGCGCGGATGGACCGAGCGCTGCTCCGTACCGCCATATCCGAGGTGCTACACTCGGCCACGCCGGCCCGGGTGGCGATCGCCGAGTGGGTCGAGCTGGCACGGACCTACAGTGGAGATCCGATGCGACGCCTGATGAATGGCGTCCTTGGGAGCATCGCAGCCAGCGGCGGCCCGCCGACGGCATCATCACCAAGCTCCGAGGAGGGAGTCAGTGGCAACAACGTACGAGCGCCTCAAGAAGATCGTCGTCGAGCAGCTCGGCGCCGACGAGGATGAGGTCAAGCCTGAGGCGTCGTTCGTCGATGACCTGAACGCCGACTCACTCGACCTCGTCGAGCTCATCATGAGCCTCGAAGAGGAGTTCGGGACGGAGATCTCGGACGAGGATGCGGAGAAGATCCGCACCGTCCAGGACGCCGTCGAGTACATCGACGAGCGGTCGTCCTAGCGAGATCCGGCCGAGCCGCGGCCGGATGGCGAGCATCGTGCGTCCCGCCGAGGCCCTGGCGGCCCGACTCGGCCTGCCGGTCCAGGACCTGGACCTGCTCGAGCAGGCACTGGTCCACTCGAGCTGGCATCACGAGCACCGCGACGGTGCGCCCGGCCACAACGAACGCCTCGAGTTCCTGGGCGACGCCGCGGTAAACCTCGCGATCTCGGAAGCCCTCTACCTGCGCCACCCGGGCGATGACGAGGGTTATTTGTCTGCCCGCCGCGCCGCGATCGTTTCGACGGTCGGGCTGGCCCGACTGGCGGGGCGCATCGACCTCGGCCGGTTCCTCCTTCTCGGCGAGGGTGAAGCCCAGCGCAGTGGTCGGCGCCGTCCGTCGCTCCTGGCGTCCACCTTCGAGGCCGTGGCGGGCGCGCTCTATCTGGATCTCGGGCTCGCCGCGGTGCGAGACTGGCTGATCTCGCTGGCGGAACCCGAGCTGAGCGCCGAAGCGCCGATCGGATCGCTCAAGAGCCCCAAGAGCCGGCTTCAGGAATACACCCAGCGACGCTCCGGAGACCGTCCGACCTACCGCCTCCTCGACGCGACCGGGCCGGATCATGAGAAGTCGTTCCGGATCGAGGTCTGGGTCGACGGTACGTTGCTCGGCGTTGGCGAGGGCCCGTCACGACGCACGGCCGAGACAGCTGCCGCCTCCCAGGCTCTGGAGCGGCTGCGCGCGATCGCTGAGTCGGACGGATCGGGCGCATGACGCCTGAGCGCCTGCTGGTCGGAGACCTGCCAGGCCCGGGGCGTCGGGCCGAGCCGCGCCTGCTGGCCCTGCGCGTCCACGGCTTCAAATCGTTCGCGGAGCGGACGAACGTGGAGTTCGGACCGGGGATCAGCGCCGTGGTGGGGCCCAACGGATCCGGCAAGAGCAATCTCGCCGACGCGCTGCGCTGGGCGCTGGGCGAACAGGGGCGCGCGTTGCGCTCGCGCAAAGCGGAGGACGTCATCTGGGCCGGCTCGGAGAAGAGGCCCGCCCAGGGCATGGCCGACGTCAGCCTCGTCATCGACAACGCCGATGGGCTTCTCCCGGTCGAGTACCAGGTCCTGGAGCTGGGCCGGCGCCTGTATCGCTCGGGCGAGAACGACTACCTGCTCAACAAGACGCGTATCCGGCTGCGCGATCTGGTCGACCTGCTCGACTCGGCGCATCTGGCCGACAACGCCTTCCTGTTCATCGGCCAGGGGATGGTCGACCAGGCCCTGGCCCTGCGGCCGGAGGAGCGGCGTCCGCTCTTCGACGAGGTCGCCGGGGTTCGCCGCCATGAGCGCCGCCGGCGCCGTGCCGAGGAGCAACTGACCGAATCGGAGGCAAACCTGGCCCGCGTCGAGGACATCCTCGGCGAGCTGCGCCCACAGGCCAGACGGCTTGCCGCCCAGGCCGAGCAGCAGGCGACACGTGAAACGACCGCCGACGAGCTGGCCGCCGCGCTTCTCTCGGCAATGCACGCGCGCTGGTTCGAGGCGGCCGGGCGGGTCGCCGCGACCACCCAGGCTCGCGAGCGAGTGCAGGCCGGGGTAGGTCACGCGATGGCCGAGCTGGGCGTCGCAGAGTCGGCCGCGGCCGCGCTGGCCCACGAGCTCTCGGCGCGGGTCGCGGTCGAGCGTGAACGAGGTGACGCGCTCGAGGCCGCCCAGGCAGGCGTGAATACAGCCCGCCTGCGCGATGCGCGGCTCGCCTCCGAGTTCCAAGCGCTCGATCGAGAGCGTGGGCGTCTGATCGAGGAACGATCGGGAGCTGAGGCCGAGCTCGCTGCGGCAGGCCGGACACTGGCCGCGCCGACGCCATCCCGCGATCTCGATCTCGAGGCAGCGCTCGACGAAGCCGAGCGCGCGCTGGCCGGAGCCCTCGAGGAACTGGCCGCGCTGCGCGGCGCCCAACAGGCGCATGGCCAGGAGCTGGCGGCCCTGCGCCGGGCAGCCTCGGCACGCCAGGCCGAGGCCGACACGGCGCGCCGCCGCTTGGCCGACGCCGACCGCCGGCTCGCCGAGGAGACGGAGCAGGTCACATCCGTGGCCGCGCGTCGAAGCGAGCTCGAAGCGTCACTCGGTGCCGCCAGGGCATCGCTGGTCGCCGCCCAGGAGACGGAGCGAGTGGTCGCGGCGCGGCGCGAGGCGGCTCGGGAGCGAGCGACCCGGGCGGATGCGGCTCGCGCCTCGGCCGACGACTGGGTGGTCAGCGCCGGCGCAGCCCTCGCCTCGGTACGTGGCCGACTGGACGCCCTCGAGGCCCGCCTTGCCGAGGAAGAATCGCGGGGCATCGCCCGGGCAGCTCGGCGCCTGGGCGGTCGGCGGCTCGACGAAGACCTGGTCGTCGATCCTGCCTTCCGGCAGGCCGCCGAGGCCGCCCTCGCGGAGGCGACTCGAGCGTATGTCGTTGGCATCGAGGCGGTCCCGACGTTGGCTCGGGAACGCGGCTCCCTGGTGGTTGCAGAGCGGGCGGCCGTGGCCGCGAGCAGCGACGATGTCCGCGAGCGACGCTTCCGGGAGCGGCTGGCCGCGGCGGGCGGCGGAACCCTCGACGCGTCCGTCCGCCGCGATGCGAACGGTGCCGCACGACGGTTGCTCGCTCGGTCGGCCTGGCTCCCCGACCTCGCGGGCTGCCTCGCGATCCAGCCGTCGCTGCCACCCGGCTGGGTGGCGGTACCGCGGGATGGCAGCGCGGTCGTGACGGACCTGGGGGTCACGCTGGGGGCGACCGAGTCGGTACTCGAGCGACGCGCGGAGGTCGTCCGGTTGACCGGCTCATCGGAGACCCTCGAATCCGACCTGGCTCGCCGGCGCGACGCCGCCGCCGCCGCGGGAACCGAAGCGAGCGCCGCCTCGGCCGACGTCGAGGCCGCACGCACAGAGGAGGGCCGTGCAGGCGCCGCTCGACGCGCGGCCGAGGAAGCCGAGCGACTCTCAGCGCGCCAGCTCGATACGGTGGCTCGCGAGGCGGCCTGGCACGAGGCACAGGTCGAGCGACTGACGACCGATCTAGATCGCGCTCGCGTGGCCATGACGTCGCTTGAGCCGGAGACACCCCAATTGGAGGCGCCCGCCCCGATGTCGATGGGTGCCGATCCGGCCGTAGGGGCGCCCGACGGCGCCGGCCTCGCCGCCTGGGAGGCGCGCGCCGTCGAGCTGCGTGCCCGGCGCGACCGGCTGGCCGAGGAAGTGGCCGACCGGGACGCAACACGGCGCGACGCCGAGCACCGACGAGCGCGCGCGGAGGCCTCGCTGGCCATGGCCGAGGAGCGCCTGGGCCGAGCCGAACAGGAGCTCGCCGCCGTGGTCGACCGTGAGCGAACCCTCGCCGAGGAACGCGACGCCCTGCGCGATGAGATCGCGGCGAGCGCGGCCCGCGAAACGGCGGCACGGGAAGCTCTGGCCGCCGTCCGTACCGCCGATGCGGCCGATCGCGGTCGCCTCGATCCCGCGGAGCGCGACACATCGGCCGCGCGCGAGCGGCTGCGGATGGCCGACGACCGCCTCCGTGCCGCCGACCATGCGGATCTCGAGGCCCGACTCGGGCTCGACGCGCTCCGCGAAGGCGTCATCGTCGAGTTGGCAGGACTCGGTGAGCTGGCGCTCGGACACCTGGCGGCAGCCGCCGGCACCGAAGTGGCGGGTCGCCCCCAGGTCCATGGCGGCGCTACGCCGCTCGAGCCCGCAGCCGTGCAGGCCGCCCACGCCGGCTCCGACGAGGCGGCGGTCTCCGACGAGGCGGGGGTCTCCGACGAGGTCGCGGCGCTGGAAGCTGCCCTCGGGTTGGTCGCCGCGATCTGGGCGAGCCAACCGCCCGCCGAGCCGCCGCCGAGCCCGGCCCGGCTCGGGCAGCTCCGACGGCGATTCCACGAATTCGGAGCTGTTAATCCGTATGCGGTCGACGAATACGCGGCACTCAAGGCCAGGCTGGAGACGCTCGAGACACAGGCCGCGGACCTGCATACGGCGATCGCCCGGACTCGCGATCTGATCAGCGAGCTGGACACGATGATCGGCGACCGCTTCCAGGCAACCTTCCGGGCGCTCGAGACGGCGTTCGCGACCCGCTTCGAGCAGCTCTTCGGAGGCGGATTCGCGAGGTTGTCGCTCACCGACCCGGCCGCCATCGGCTCGAGCGGCATCGAGATCGTAGCGCGACCGCCGGGCAAGAAGGCGCAGGCACTGGCCATGCTCTCGGGCGGGGAGCGGGCGCTGACGGCGGTCGCGCTCCTGTTCGCGATGCTCGAGGTCCGACCCGTCCCGTTCTGCGTCCTTGACGAGGTCGACGCGGCCCTGGACGAGGCCAACATCGGGCGTTTCGCCGAGGCCCTGCGCAGCCTCGCCCATCAGACCCAGTTCATCGTGATCACCCACAACCGGGGCACGATCGAGGCGGCCGACGCCCTCTATGGTGTCACCTCCGGCGACGATTCGGTGAGCCGGGTGATCAGCCTCCGGCTGGACGAGGCGCAGGCAATGGCGGCGGTCGATCGCCCCGAGCTCGTGCCGGCGGGCCAGCTGTGAATTACGTCTAGGCGACCGGATCGTGCCCTTCTGGCGACGACGCGACGACCAGCCGACGACGCCCGACATGACCGAGCCCGCGTCGATCGAGCCCGAGTCCATTGAGCCTGAGTCGGTCGAGCCCGGCTGGGAGCCGGATCCGGCGGACTTCGACGATCCAGCGTCGAACGCGGAGGTTCTCGAAGCTGGCTCTGCTCTCGAGGTCGATCCCGAGCCGGCCGGCGAACCGTTCGCGCCCGAGCCTGCTTCGGTTGTGCCGCCGGCTGGACCGGATGCGGCCGAGCCACCCACCCTCGCGCCAACTGCGGGCCTCGATGCCGGACTGGAGCGCACCCGCGGCGGCTTCATGGCGCGACTGCGCGGCTTCCTCGGCGGGGTCGAGGCCGGCGGGCCGTCATGGGACGACGTCGAGGAGACGCTCATCGCCGGCGACGTTGGCGCGGCCCTGGCGATCGATCTCGTCGAGCGGGCTCGCGCACGGCGCGATCCGGGCGGCCCGGAGGCCGCGATCCGCGCCGAGCTTGCCGCACTGCTCGTCCCGCGCGATGCGGCCTGGACGCCACGGCCGGCCACCGGCGATGGGCCGGCGGTCGTGCTGGTCGTCGGCGTCAATGGGACCGGCAAGACGACCACGATCGGCAAGCTGGCGAGCCGGTACGCGGCGGAAGGCCGGTCGGTCATCCTGGCCGCGGCCGATACGTTCCGCGCCGCAGCCATCGAGCAGCTTCGGATCTGGGCGGACCGGTCGGGCGTTCCCGTGGTGGCGCACGCCCCGGGAGCCGATCCCGGCGCCGTCGTCTACGACGCGCTCGATGCCGCCGTCGCACGCCATGCCGACCTGGTCATCGCCGACACGGCCGGCCGGCTGCACACGCGTTCGAACCTGATGGACGAGCTGGCCAAGATTCGCCGGATCGTCGACAAGCGCCTGGCGGGTGCCAAGCCGGAGATCCTGTTCGTGCTCGACGCAACGACCGGCCAGAACGGCCTGGCCCAGGCGAAGGCGTTTCACGAGGCCGTCGGGCTGACCGGGATCGTCCTGACCAAGCTCGATTCCAGCGCCAAGGGCGGGATCGTCTTCGCCATCGAGGATGCGCTCAAGGTGCCCGTCCGCTTCGTCGGGGTGGGGGAGGGCGTGGCCGACCTGATCCCGTTCGACCCCGAGGCGTTCGTCGCGGCGCTCTTCGCCTGAAGCGGCATCTCCCGGTCCAGTCGAATGGCTCAGCCGCCGACGGGCTGGTCCCGCTCGGCCTCGACCGCGGCCGCCTCCGCGAGGGAACCGCCCGACGGCGGCGCGACCTCGCCGCTCGGCCGCTCCGGGAGCACCAGCAGCCTCCGGACCGGTGAGGCCCACAGGATGAGAGCGCCGAGTAGCCCGCCGAGGGGCGCCAGCCAGGAGGTGGCGCGCAGGCCGATCGCCTCGGCCAGCAGTCCGGCGGCGAGCGTGGCGGTCAGCTGGGCCAGGACGGCCGCCACGTGAAAGGTCGAGGTGACCCGGCCGAGCGCCCGGTCGCGAACCAGCGTCTGACGGACGGACGCCTCGGTAATGTCGTAGACGGTCACCGCCGAGTCGGCGACCAGCTGCTGCATCACGAGGCAGCCGATGGCGATGAGCGGCAGCCCGGCCGGCGCGAGCGGGATGAACGCATTCCCGATCGCCGACAGGAGCATCGCGGCGACCGCGACCGGCCCGATTCCCCAGCGTCGGGTGGCGCGCGAGGCGACGATCGCGCCGATGAACGACGAGAAGCCGCCGACGCCGGCGATGACCCCGAGGGCCGCTGGGCCCAGGCTCAGCTCGTCGAGGACGAACAGGAACCAGGTTGCCCCGAAGATGCCCCACAGCGCCGCGAGCGCCATCTGGGCACCGGCGAAGGCGCGCAGGACCGGGTCGTGGATCACGAGTCGGAGCCCTTCGCGGATCTCGTCGAGGACCGGCTCGCGGTCGGCCTTCAACGGCGGCGGACCCTCCTGCTGCCGGATCGACCCGATCAGGACCGCCGAGCCGACGAACGAGAGGGCATCGATGGCGATGGCGATCGGGGCCGTCAGCAGCTGCACGAGGAAGCCGCTGATCCCGAACGCCATGAATTCCGCAGCGGATCCGCTGGCGGCCAGTGCGGCGTTGGCGTCGACCAGTCGTTCACGCTCGACGATGGTCGGCAGATAGGCGTTGTCGGCCGAATCGAAGAAGGTCGTCAGGATGGCGGCGAGGCCGGACACGGCCAGGAGCTGCCAGTAGGTCAGGACGCCCAGGGCGAAGGCAATGGGGATAGAGGCCAGCAGGGCCGCTCGACCGAGGTCCGCCCAGATGAGGACGGGTCGCCGCCGAAGCCGATCGACCCACGCGCCGGCGACGAGGCCGACCAGCAGCGTCGCGCCGAGCTCCAGGCTGCGCAGGACGGCGACCTCGAAGGCACCCGAGCCTAGCACCAGGATGGCGGCCAGGGGCAGCGCAATCCGGGTGACGAGCGAGCCGAAGATGGAGACGGTCGCCGCGCTCCAGACGCGCAGGAAGGCCGAGTTACGCCAGAGCGGGGAGCTGAATGGATGGCGCACGAGCGCGGAGCATATCGCCGCGCCTCCTGGCGCGGCGGACGCCAGGACATGGCACTCTTGCCGATGGCCGCACGATGCGTAGCTGGCTGCGGCCGAGCGGCCGGGTCGACGCGTTCAGGTTTCCTGCCATCGGTCCATGAGGTGCGCCTTGGGCGCGATCTCGGGCCCGCGCGGCGGGTCACACGGCCCCAACCCGCCGAGCGTCGAGCGTGGAATCCCGCCGTCGGGCGACCTGCAGGGGACTCGGAGGCTACGCGGGTCGCAGGAACCGCGCCGAAGGTCCACCGTGTGGACCAATGACAGGAATTCGGGCGCGGCTGACTCTGTTGTGGGGACGCCCGGCCGAGATCTTCGACCGAGCGGGTCGGCGCTGGCGCGGTGGCCCGTCGCGTGCCCGGTGGCGGCCCGTCGCGTGCCTGGTGGCGGCCCGTCGCGCCCTGCGCTAGACTCCGGATGCCTCGGTGCGCCAGAACCCGCGCACCACCCGGCTCGGTCGTCCGCCGATCCGGTCCACCACCCGACGGAGTCCTACCCGGACCATGTTCGACACGCTGAGCGACCGCCTGCGCAAGACGCTCGGCAACCTGACCGGCCGCGGCCGGATCAGCGAGGCCGACATCGATGCCGCCATGCGCGAGGTGCGTCTGGCGCTCCTCGAGGCCGACGTGAACTTCAAAGTCGTCAAGGAGTTCATCGCACGGGTCCGCGAGCGGGCCATCGGCCATGAGGTCCTGGCCAGTCTGTCCGCCGGCCAGCAGGTGGTCAAGATCGTCAACGATGAGCTGGTCGACCTCCTCTCGGCCGGCGACCGGACCTTCCATCTGAGCGGCAATCCGGCCGTCGTTGTGCTGGTTGGACTGCAGGGCTCGGGCAAGACAACCTCGACCGCCAAGCTCGCGCACCACGTCGTGAAGCTCGGTCGCCGGCCATTGCTGGTCGCGGCCGACCCGTATCGACCGGCAGCCGCGGACCAGCTCCAGACGCTCGGCAGGAGCCTGGACATCCCGGTCTACCGGGCGCCTGCCGGGACCTCCGTCGTCGAGATCGCCCGCGGCGGCGTCGAGGCGGCGAAGCGGCAGGTTCGTGACGTCGTGATCCTCGACACCGCCGGGCGCCTCTCGATCGACGAGGAGCTGATGGCCGAGATCGCCGCAGTCCATGCAGCGGTCAAACCGGTCGAAACCCTGCTGGTCGTCGATGCGATGACCGGTCAGGAAGCCGTCTCCGTCGCCCAGGCCTTCGCCGCGGCCGTCCCGGTCACGGGTCTGATCCTGACCAAGATCGACGGTGACGCGCGCGGCGGGGCCGCCCTTTCGATCTCGGCGGTGACCGGCGTGCCAGTCAAGTTCCTCGGCACCGGCGAGAAGACCGATGCCCTCGAGCTATTCCATCCCGACCGCCTGGCCGGCCGGATCCTCGGGATGGGCGATATCCTGACCCTCGTCGAGCGAGCCCAGGAGGTCGTCGATCAGACCCAGGCGGCCAGGCTTGAGGAGAAGCTGCGCAAGGCTTCGTTCACCCTGGACGACATGCTCGAGTCGATGCAGCAGATGCAGAAGATGGGCCCGCTCGGGCAGGTCATGTCGATGATCGCGGGCATGGGCAACCTGGCCGGTGAGGCACAAGCGGCGGTCGACCGCGGCGACCTCAAGCGGACCGAGGCGATCATCCGGGCGATGACCATGACCGAACGACGCGACCCGAACGTCCTGAATGCGTCGCGCCGCCGCCGGATCGCCGCCGGATCGGGCACCAGCCTGCCCGACATCAATCGCCTCGTGAAGCAGTTCGGCGAGATGCAGAAACTGATGAAGCAGTTGTCCGGGGGCGGCAAGCGGGCCGCGCTCGGGGCGCTGACAGGCCGGCGCTGAGTCGGTAGGAGGGGAGTCACCATGACCGACGAGCTCGATCCGACGAAGGCCCACCCGACCGGCGGGCAGGACACGTACGAACCGGCCCCCGAAGCGGCACCGGCCGCGTCGGTCCTGCCACCAGAAGCCGCTGACCGCGGGGCACGCTATCGCTGGGCCATCGCGGTCGGGGTGGTGGCGGGGGTCGTCGTGGTCTCGGCACTGACGCTTGGCCTGTTCACCGGCCGGGGGGCGAATGCCACCGTGCTCGGCTACGTCCCGGACGACTCGATCATGTACGGCGAGGCCCGCCTGGACCTGCCCGGCGATCAACGCGCCAACGTCGGCGCGTTCCTCTCGAAGTTCCCGGGCTTCGCCGACCAGTCCACCCTCGACACGAAGATCGACGACGTGCTCGACCGCTTGATCGGCGGCGCCACGAATGGCGATCAGGCGTTCAGTTCGGACATTAAACCCTGGTTCGGTGGCGAGCTCGCCTTCAGCGTCGGCGCCCTCCCGGATCCCAGCGAGCTGTCTGCGCCAAATCCCTCGGGCGCCGCCGACGCGCGGTTCCTCGTCCTGGTCTCGGTCAAGGACGAGGCCGCCGCGAAGGCATGGTTCGACTCGGTCATCGCCTCGAGCGGCGCGGCGACTTCGACCGAGGCATACGGTGACGCCACGCTGACCCTGTTCACCGGCGAGGGAGAGCGGCAAGGGGCCTACGCGCTGCTCAACGGCAAGGTCGCCGTCGCGGGTGACGTGGCGTCGGTCAGGGCGGCGGTCGATAAGAAGGGCGCCGGTGACTTCGCCGCGCAACCGGAGTTCAAGGCCGCGCTCGACGCGACCACGGGCGACCACGTCGGGTTCGTCTACATCGCCCTCCGTCCACTCCTCGAATGGGCGAGTCAGCTCAGCGGGTCCGAGGTACCGGGCGGGCTGAGCAGCGAGGCGCTGACAGGTCTTGTCCCCGACTGGACCGCGCTGGCGCTCCGGGTCGAGGGCGATGCGCTGGTCATGGAGACCCTCGCCCCAAAGCCAGAAGGAGGCGCGGCGACGGACTCCCGCGCCTCGGCGGTGGCCGATCACGTTCCTGCCAGCGCGGTTGCGCTGGCGATCAGCCACGACTACGGCAAGGGGATCCTCAAGACGCTCGACATCTATCGCTCCGAGCCCAGCCTCAAGCCGATCATTGACAGCGTCGACCAGGCGATCGGCATCCTCGGCGGCACCGAGGCGGCGATCGGCTGGATCGGCGATCTGGGGATCACCGTGACCCGGGCCGACGCAGGGGTCGAGGGCGGCCTGGTCATCGTTCCGACGGATCGGGCAGCCGCGGAGCGACTCTTCACCAGCCTTCGGACACTCGCCTCGCTCGGTGGCGCGACGATGGGCGTGAGCGTCCGCGACGAGGCCTATGCCGGCACGACGATCACGATCGTCGACCTCGGCAACGTCGCCGATCTTGCCGCGCAGGCCGACCTCTCCCCGGAGATGCTCGGGACCGGCCTGCCGACGGGGCGCGTCGAGCTGGCCTACGCCATCACCGACCAGGTTGTCGTCCTCGGCTCCGGTCCTGGTTTCGTCCGCCACGTCCTGGACACGACGGCGGCGACATCCATCGCGTCCAACGAGCGCTACAGGGCCCTGGCGGCCCGGGTCGGCCAGGGAACCGGGATCGGCTTCGCCGACCTCACCGCGATCCGGGGGCTGATCGAGTCCGCCATGGGCAACGCCGACGCAGCCGCTCGGGCCGAGTACGAAGAGAACGTCAAGCCGTTCCTCACCCCGTTCGATGCGTTGGTCTGGTCGGGCTCCGTGGAGGGCGACCTGACCCGCTCCACCGTTATCGTCACCGTCAAGTAAAGGCCGGGCCCGAGCGCCCGGCACCAGAGGAGGAACCACAAGCACATGGCAGTCCGCATCCGGCTGACGCGCGTCGGCGCGACCAAGCAGCCGACCTATCGAGTTGTCGTCGCCGACGGCCGCAGCGCCCGTGACGGGCGGTCCATCGAGACGCTGGGGCACTACAACCCGCGCACCGATCCGATCGAGTTCCAGGTCGACGCCGACAAGGCGAAGGCCTGGCTCGCCAAGGGTGCGCAGCCGTCCGACACCGTCCTCCGACTCTTCCGCCAGGCGGGCATCGTGCCCGCGGCCAAGTAGGAGCCACCACGATGGCAGCCAAGGATCTGGTCGAATACGTCGCCAAATCGCTGGTCGATGACCCGTCCGCCGTCACCGTCGACGTCGTGGAAGAGGATGGCGCGACCGTCATCGAGCTTCACGTCGCCGAGGAAGACATGGGCAAGGTGATCGGGCGCAACGGCAGCGTGGCCAAGGCGCTCCGCACCCTGCTCAAGGTGACCGCCGCCCGCGACGGCGAGCCGGTCCAGCTCGAGATCCTCTGAACGACGAGCGGCTCGTGGTCGCCCTCGTGCGAGGAGTCCACGGGCTTCACGGCGCGGTCAGGGTCGAGGTCCTGACCGACAGCCCGGAAGAGCGCTTCGTGCCGGGGGCGATCCTGTATCGCGAGGGGCGCGAGGAGCCACTGACGATCGCCGGCGCCGAGGAGATCGTCGATGGGCCGGGCTGGCGGATCCGCTTCCATGAGCTGACGAGGCGCGATGCCGCGGACACGCTCCGCGGGGTTTATCTCGAGGCGGTCGTGCGGCCGGAGGAGGATCTCTCCCGCGGTGCCTACTACTGGCACGAGGTGATCGGCACGCCGGTCCGCGGCGTGGACGGCGCCGAGCTCGGAGCCGTCCGGGACATCTATCGGGTCGGCGAGACGGAGGTCTTCGTCGTGACCGGCGGTTCCGTGGGGAGCTTCGATCTGCCCGCTGTCCGAGCCTTCATCCGGATCTTCGCGCCGCGCCGCGGCGAGATCGTGGTCGACGCCGAATCGCTCGATCTCCGGCCAGCTCGCGTTCGCGGACCGGAGTCGGGGCGCCCGAAGTCGCCGCGGCGGCGCAACCGGCGCGCCATGGCCACTGCCACGTCGCCGACCGAGACCGGGCAGCCCGCCAGCGCGACAACCGCCAGCGCCGAAACCGACGCCGCCGATGGCAGCCCACCAACGCCTGGCTCGCCGGCCCTGGGGGCGCCCGAGCCATGACCCTCGAGATCGACATCCTCACCTTGTTCCCGGCGATGGTCCAAGGTCCGCTTGCCCAGAGCATCCCGGGTCGTATCCAGGAGCAGGGTCTGGCCACGATCCGGGTCCACGACCTGCGCGAATGGGGGCTGGGACAGCATCGCTCGGTCGATGACGCGCCGTACGGCGGAGGAGCGGGAATGATCCTGCGGCCGGAGCCGGTCGCCGCGGCTCTCGATGCGGTGCGCCGCCCGGACTCGGTCGTGATCCTGCTCGACCCGGTCGGCGAGGTCTTCACTCAGGCGCGGGCCGCAGATCTGGCGTCGCGCGCTCACCTGGTCTTCGTCTGTCCGCGCTACGAGGGCGTCGATGAGCGGATTCGGTCGCTGGTCGATCTCGAGCTGTCGATCGGCGACTACGTCCTGACCGGTGGCGAGCTGCCCGCACTGGTCGTCGTCGATGCGGTGATCCGTCTGCTGCCCGGCGCCATCGAGGAGGCGTCCACCGTCGAGGAATCGTTCTCGGCGGGATTGCTGGAATACCCGCAGTACACGCGCCCACCGACTTTTCGTGGGATGGACGTGCCGACCGTCCTGGCGTCCGGCGATCACGGCGCGGTGGCCCGCTGGCGTCGGGAGCAGGCGCTGGAACGGACCAGGCGGCGCCGACCCGACCTGCTGCCGGACCGGCCTGACGAACCGGCGGCGTCGAAGCCGAAGCGACGGCGCAGGAACGACTCGACCTGATCTCGGCCGAGCTCATGCTATACTCCGCGGCCGGCGCCCCTGCGCCCGCCTCCACATCGTCCGCCCCGCAGCTCATGGCTGCCCAGTCGAGTCAGGAATCGCCGCGTGAACGTGCTTGACGAGATCGTCCAGGACCAGCTCCGCACCGATCTGCCGGAGCTCGCGAGCGGCGACACCGTGAAGGTGTCGGCCAAGGTCATCGAAGGCACCCGCGAACGGATCCAGGTGTTCGAGGGCACGGTCATGCGCCTTCGTGGCGGCGGGATCACCCGCTCCATCACGGTCCGGCGGATCGCCTCCGGCGTCGGTGTCGAGCGGACCTTCAAGATCAACAGTCCCCGGATCGAGAAGATCGAAGTCGTTCGCCACGGGGTTGCCCGTCGCGCGCAGCTCTACTTCCTGCGCGATCGAGTCGGCAAGGCCGCGACGCTGCGGGAGCGCCGCACCCGCAGCTGAGCCTGTCGGGCGCCGCCGCCCGCCGGCTGTCCGTTCGCCGCTGACCGCCGCGACCCCGCCCACCGGCGAGGTCGCTCGATTCCGTTACCCTAGGGCTCGATGGCTCCCATCGTCCCGACCCTCAGGTACGAGCGCCGCCTCTGGCGCCAGGGATTGGTCCGGGTCGTCGGCGTCGACGAGGTGGGCGTCGCTCCAACCTGTGGGGCCGTCGTCGCGGCCGCCGTGATCATGCGCCCGAACTGCCACCGGATCCCGGGCGTGCGCGATTCGAAGACACTCTCGGCCGCCCAGCGCGAGCGGCTGGCACCGCGGATTCGGGCCCGCGCCATCGCGGTCGGGGTCGGCGCCGCCTCGGTCCAGGAGATCGATCAGCTCAACATTTACCACGCGACGCACCTGGCGATGCGCCGGGCAATCGCCCGGGTCGGCGGCCACGAGCACGTCCTCGTGGACGGAAATAGGATCACCGGGTTCGCGGCGCTGGTTGGGCCGTATTCGAACGTCGTCGACGGCGATGCCAAGGTCTACTCGATCGCCTGCGCCTCGATCGTCGCCAAGGTCGTGCGCGACCGGATGATGGCGCTGCTCGCCGCCCGCTACCCGGGATATGGCTGGGAACGAAACCAGGGCTACGCCACGCTCGAGCATCGGCGGGCAATCCGGCGGCTCGGTCTGACGCCGTTCCACCGACGATCGTTCCTGGCCCTGCAGCGGACCCTGGCGGGCGACCAGGTCTCGCTCGACCTGTTCGGTGAAGGGCGCGACGAACGACTGCTCGATGAACCGGCGCTCGACGGCGATCCCACGTCCGACGCGCTGACATCTGTCCCGATGGCGGACCTCGAGCTCGTCGAAACCGGCGCCGGGTAGGCGGATAAGCCACAGTCGATCGGGCGCCGCTACCGTGCGCCAATGCGGACCGACGCCCAACATTCCGGAGATGCCGCCGAGCAATTGGTCGCGGATCGCCTGGCGGCCGGCGGCTGGGCGATTCTCGGGCGGAACGTCCACGTAGGGCGCTATGAGCTGGACCTGATCGCGGTGGACCCTGGCCCGCCCCGCACGCTCGTGGCGGTGGAGGTCCGCTGGCGGGCCGGCCGTGCGTTCGGCTTGCCGGAGGAGACCGTCGACGCTCGAAAACGGATCCGCGTCCGGGCGGCCGCCTTTGGGTTACTGGAGCGCGGCGCGCTCCCCGACGGCTCGCTCCTGCCCCATCTGCCGCTACGCTTCGATCTGATCGTGGTCGAGCCGGGCGATCGGATCCGCCACCACCGGCACGCGATGTAGGGCCGCGGTTTCCGCCGAGCTGGGGCCCTCCCACAAGATCCAGCGCTGAGATCCCTGGGTGCCTACCATCCGGAACCATGCGGATCAGCGCGGGGATCGTGCTCTACCGGCGAGCCGGGGGCGCTCTCGAGGTGTTGCTGGCGCATCCGGGAGGTCCGTTCTTCGAGCGTCGTGATCTCGGCCACTGGACGATTCCCAAGGGAGAGCCCGACGTCGACGAGTCGCTCCTGGATGCCGCCAGGCGCGAGTTCCTGGAAGAAACGGGCCAGCGCCTGGGCGACGGCCCATGGCTGGAGCTCGGCACGATCGTCCAGAAGGGCGGCAAGGTGGTGCACGCCTGGGCCGTCGAGGGCGACCTGAAGCCCGAGCTGGCCCGGTCGGAGACGTTCCAGATGGAGTGGCCGTCGCGATCCGGTCAGGTCCAGGCCTTTCCGGAGATCGACCGAGTGGCCTGGTTCGATCCACTCGAAGCGCGGCGTCGGATCAAGGCTGCCCAGATCCCACTCCTCGACCGGCTCGAGGGGGCAATCAACGACGAATGATGGCGCCTGCCACCGGTCGCGCCATACGCCATCCCGGGTGGCACTCGGTGCCACCAGCACGGCAAAGTGGGGCAAGTCGGGCCCAGATGCCACGGCGGGTGGCGTATGGGGCTGTTTCGGGTACGGTCACCAACCTACTGCCACGCCGGGTGGCGTATGGCGAAGACTGCAGAGCGTGCCCGCCTCCGAACCCGAACGGGCCGCCGCACGGCCCTCGCCCCGCCCGGACCAGCCTCCGACCCGACCCGTGCTACACTCCCGCCCGGTCCGGGTTCGCCCGAGCCGCCACATCAACCGCCCACGTCACCAGGCGTGGAGCTCACACGCGAACCGTTCCGACCGGGACGGTGCCGGCGCCCCGCCCAGGGACCGGCCCCCGGCGACGAGGTTCGCGGAGGAATGAACCGAACAGGAGGTCGCTCACCGTGCCGTCCGTCTCGATGCGGCAGCTGCTGGAAGCCGGAGTCCACTTCGGCCATCAGACTCGCCGCTGGAACCCCAAGATGCGCCCGTTCATCTTCGCGGAGCGCAACGGGATCCACATCATCGATCTCGCCCAGACCGTCCAGCGCCTGGACGTCGCGCTCGAGTTCGTGCGCGAGACCGTCGCCCGAGGCGATCAGGTCCTCTTCGTCGGAACCAAGAAGCAGGCCCAGGAGCCGGTCGCCCAGGAGGCGATGCGGGCCAACCAGCCCTACGTCAACAAGCGCTGGCTCGGCGGGATGCTGACTAATTTCACCACGATCAAGAAGCGGATCGGCCTGCTCGAGCAGCTCGAGGCACGCCAGCAGAACGGTGACTTCGATCGGATGACGAAGAAGGAGGCCGCCAAGCTGACCGAGGAGATGGTCAAGCTGCAGGGCACGCTCGGCGGGATGCGCAAGATGAAGCGTCTGCCTGGCGCCATTTTCATCGTCGACCCCCATCGTGAGCGAATCGGCGTCACGGAGGCCAACAAGCTCGAGATTCCCGTCGTCGGCACGGGCGATACGAACGTCGATCCCGACGAGCTCGACTACATTATTCCGGCCAACGACGACGCGATCCGAGCAATCCGGCTGCTCTGCGCGCTGGTCGCCGACGCCGCGATCGAGGGCGCGCAGCAGCGCTCCGCGCGGAGCGCGGCCGAGCCTGAGCCGATCGAGGCGATGGCGATGCCAGAGGCCGAAGAGGAAGAGCCCGGCGCCACCGACGAGCTGGTCGCCGCCCTCGCGGGCGGAGCCGCCTTGTCATTCGAGCCGGACATTGACGAGGACGACCTGCTGCCGGGCGACCGGGTCGCCCGGGCCGAGGCGGCCGTCGCCGAGGCACCGGCAGAAGCCACGCCGGAGGAGATTGCCGCGGAGCTGGCCCGCGAGGCCGCCGAGAAGGCCGACGAGGCCGGCACGGCCGGCTGACCGAGCGGCCCCATCCCGCCGGCCCGCAACGTGCAGTATCGGTAGCAGGGACAGACAGCGATCGCTCCAACGCGGGCGCACAGAACAGGAGTACAAGCAGGCATGGCGGACATCTCGGCCGGACTGGTCAAGGAGCTGCGCGAGCGGACCGGCGCCGGCTTCATGGATTGCAAGCAGGCCCTGGTCGCCGCGGATGGCGACATGGACAAGGCCACGGCCCTGCTCCGCGAGAAGGGCCTCGCCGCGGCGACCAAGAAGTCCAGCCGGGAGGCGCTCGAGGGGCTGATCTCGAGCTACATCCACACCGGCGGGCGGGTCGGGGTGCTGATCGAGGTCAACTGCGAGACCGACTTCGTGGCCCGCACCGATGAGTTCCAGCGGCTCGTCCGGGACCTGGCCATCCAGGTCGCCGGGTTGGCCCCGCTCTACGTCGACGAAGACCGGATCCCACCAGCCGACCTCGAGGCCAGGAAGGCCGAGCTCCTCTCCGACGAGACGACCCACAAGAAGCCAGAGAGCATTCGGCCCCAGATCGTCGAGGGCCAGCTCAAGAAGTGGTACTCGCAGGTCTGCCTCTACGACCAGCCGTTCCGAGATGAGGAGCGCACCGTCCGGGAGTTGATCAACGATCGGATCGCCACGATCGGTGAGAACATCCGGGTTCGCCGGTTCACCCGGTACGCACTCGCGGAAGAGTTGTGACCGAGCCCACGACGGCGACGCCCGCGGTGCCCGCCGAGCCGCCGAAACCCCTCCGCTACCGGCGGGTCCTGCTCAAGCTGTCCGGCGAGGCCCTCCTGGGCGACCGCCAGTACGGGGTGGACCCGGCGTTCTGTGCGTTCATTGCCAGTCAGGTCGCCGAGATCCACCGGCTGGGCGTCCAGGTCGGGATCGTCGTCGGCGGCGGCAACATCTTCCGGGGACTTGCCGCCTCGGCCCGCGGCATGGACCGCGCCACCGGTGACTACATCGGGATGCTGGCAACGGTCATGAACGGGCTGGCCCTGCAGGACGCCCTCGAGCGGGCCGGCGTACCGACCCGGGTGATGACGGCGATTGCCATGAACGAGGTCGCCGAACCGTACATCCGGCGCCGAGCGATCCGCCACCTGGAAAAGGGGCGCGTCGCCCTGTTCGTGGCGGGGACTGGAAATCCCTACTTCACGACCGACACGGCCGCCGCGCTGCGGGCCGTCGAGATCAACGCCGAGGTCCTGCTCAAGGCGACCAAGGTCGACGGCGTCTACGACCGTGACCCCATGGCGCACCCCGATGCGCAGCGCTACGCTCACCTCGAATACGCGGACCTGCTCCGGGACCAGTTGCGGGTTCTCGATTCGACCGCCGTGAGCCTGTGCATGGAAAACGACCTCCCGATCATCGTCTTCGACCTCAATCAGCCCGATAACATCACGCGGGTGGCCGTCGGCGAAGCGGTCGGCACCCTCATCTCGGGCGCCTCGAGCGCCGCCGGAGGTGCGCCATCATGAGTAGCGATATCCTGAGCGACGCCGATCGCAAGATGGCCCGCGCGGTCGATGCCATGGAGCGTGATTTCCAGGGCCTGCGCACCGGCCGAGCCTCGACGGCATTGGTCGAGCGGATCCACGTCGAGTACTACGGCACATCCACGCCGCTCAACCAGCTTGCCGGGATCAGCGTCCCGGAGCCGCACCAGATCGTGATCCAGCCGTGGGACCGCGGCGTGCTTGGCGCGATCGAGAAGGCGATCACGAAGAGCGACATCGGCCTGATGCCCAACGTGGACGGCACGGTCGTCCGGCTCAACATCCCGCCGCTCACCGAGGAGCGTCGCAAGGACCTGGTCCGAGTCGTCCACAAGCGGATGGAGGAAGCTCGGGTCGAGGTTCGGAACCTGCGTCGCGACGCCGCCGACCACCTGAAGCGGGAAGAGCGCGATGGCGGGATCGGGATGGACGAGGCGCATCGCGAGCTCGAAGCGCTCCAGCGCACCACGGATCGCCACATCGCCGAGGTCGACCGACTCGGCACCGCCAAGGAACAGGAGGTCCTCGAGGTCTAGTGGCTCGCGCACCCCTGGCCAGGCCAACCGATGCGCCGCCCGCGGCGCATCTGCCGGCACGCGGAGCGGCGAACGTTAGCGCGACGCCGGCCGGCGACGCGCCGTTGCTGACCTTCGAGGAGTTGCCCCGCCATGTGGCGATCATCATGGACGGAAACCGCCGTTGGGCACGGCTGCGCAACCTGTCGGAGCTGGACGGTCACGCCGCTGGTGTCGAGGCGATCCGCGAGCTCCTGCGTCACGCTGTCCGGCGCGGCGTCCCGGTCATGACCCTCTACGCGTTCAGCCGGGAGAACTGGGCCCGCTCGGACGAGGAGGTCACCGGCCTGTTCGGCCTGCTGGAGGCGGCGATCCGGAGTGAAACCGCCGAGCTGCGCACCCAGGGCGTCCGGATCCGGCTGCTCGGTCGGCTGGACGAGCTCCCCGAGGCGACCCGGGGGTCGATCGACGAAGCGCTCGATGCCACGGCCGGCGGTGATCGCCTCCTGCTCAATATTGCGTTCAACTACGCCGGCCGCACCGAGCTGGTGGACGCCTTCCGGCGTCTCGCGGCCAGCGGGATTCCGCCGGAGGAGATCGACGAGCAGGCGATCAGCGCATCGCTCTACACCGCCGGCCTGCCCGATCCGGACCTGGTCATCCGGACCGGCGGGGAGCAGCGGCTCTCCAACTTCCTGATCTGGCAGTCGGCCTACGCCGAGTTCTATTCCTGCGACGCCCTGTGGCCCGACTTCGGACCCGACGCCTTCGACGCCGCCCTGCTCGAGTTCGCCAGCCGTCAGCGCCGCTTCGGTCGCTGAGCGGGTCGGGTCGACTCATGCGTCAGCGTGCGATCAGCGCCGCCGTGCTCGTGCCGGTGTTGCTCCTGATCCTTGCCATCGGGGGACCCGTACTGGCCGCCGCGGTCGCCCTGGCCACCGCCCTGGCCGCCGTCGAGGTCTTCCGGCTGCTCCGCACCGCTGGCTATTCGCCGCTCCCCGCGCTCGGCACGGCCCTCGCCATCGCGGCGGTCCTGGATGCCGCCTTTCCCGGTGTCCTCGGGGGCAGCGGGCTGCTGCTCTGGGCGGTTGGGATCGTCCTCGTCGCGGTCGGGTCGTTCACCCGGCTCGATCCGCATGACGGCCTGGCGACGTGGATGGCCACCATCTTCGGAGCGGTCTACGTCTCGCTCCTGTCGTTCATTCTCCGCCTTGGGCACGCGGCTCCAGACCTGTCGACCGCGGCGCCCGCAGGCTGGCTCGGTGCCGAGCGCGGCTGGATCCTGCTCCTGGTGCTCGCGGTCTGGTCGTACGACACGGGCGCCTACCTGGTCGGCAAGAACTTCGGCCGCACCAGGTTCCTGACCAACATCTCGCCCTCCAAGACGATCGAAGGCCTGGTCGGCGGGGTGGTCGCCACGACTGCCGTCGTCGGCCTCCTGCTCTGGGCGCTCGGACAGCAGCCGTTCCACGCGCTCGTTCTGGGGCCGCTGATCGCACTTGCCGCCCAGGTCGGCGATCTCGCCGAGTCGACGATCAAGCGGGCCGCCGGCGCCGGCGATTCCGGGACGCTGATCCCGGGCCACGGCGGCATCCTCGATCGGGTGGACTCATTCCTGTTCGCCGCCCCGCTGATGACCCTCTACGTCCTCGCCGCTATCCGCTGAGATGTCACGAATGGTCGAGCAGCAGCCGCGTCGCATCGCCCTCCTGGGTTCGACCGGCTCGATCGGGCGCCAGACGGTGGACGTCCTGGCGGCCCATCACGACAGCTTCCGGGTGGTCGCCCTGGCGGCCGGCTCGAACGCGGAAGTCCTCGCCGAGCAGGTCGCGCTGCTGCAGCCGGCCGCCGTCGCCCTCGGGGATGAGGCGGTCCTCGCCGCCCTCGACCTCCCCGTCGGCACCGACCGGATCGGTGGAGCCGACGCGCTCGAGACGCTGGCCACGCGCGACGATGTCGATCTCGTGATCGTCGCCACGGGCGGCCTCGTCAGCCTGCGACCGGTGGTCGCGGCGCTCGAGTCGGGCAAGGTCGTGGCAACCGCCAACAAGGAGACACTCGTCGCCGGCGGACACCTGGTCATGCCCGTGGCCCGGCGCCGCGCCGCCGAGCGTGCCGTCAGCGATCCGCGCGACCCGTACGCCAGCCCACTGGCCTGGCTCCGCCCGATCGATTCGGAGCATTCGGCGCTCTGGCAGTGCCTGGTCGGGGAGGACATGGCGAGCGTCGCTGCCCTGATCCTCACCGCGTCCGGTGGGCCGTTCCTGGATGGACCAGCGGATCTCGCGAACATCACCCCACAGCAGGCGCTCCGCCACCCGACCTGGACGATGGGAGCCAAGATCACGATCGATTCGGCAACGCTTGCCAACAAGGGCCTGGAGGTCATCGAGGCCCACTGGCTGTACGATGTCGACTACGACGCGATCGAGGTGGTCATCCATCCGCAGAGCGTCGTCCACTCCGCCGTCCGCTTCGTTGACGGTTCCCTCAAGGCCCAGCTGGGCACTCCGGACATGCGACTCCCCATCCAGTACGCGCTGACCTATCCTGATCGCCGCCCCTCTCCCGCTGCGCCGCCCGATCTCGTCGCGATAGGCCGCCTCGAGTTCCGGGAGCCTGACGAGGCCCGATTCCCGGCCCTCCGGATCGCTCGCGAGGCGGGTCGGCAAGGGCCTCGTGCGTCGGCCGCCCTGATCGTCGCCGATGAGGTCGCGGTCGCCCGTTTCCTGGCCAGGAGCCTGGATTTCACCGGGATTCCTCGGCTGCTGGAGGCCGCTGTGGAGCGCTTCGGCGCCGGCCCGCGTGATCCGGACATCGATGAGCTGGTCGAGCTCGATCGCGAGATCCGTGCGGTCTTCTCCAGCGGACCGGTCGGGGGCGTGTCGTGACCGGCGCGATCCAGTCGGTCATCACGATCATCCTGTTCGTGCTGATCCTGGGCGTGCTCGTCGTGATCCACGAGTTCGGCCACTTCCTGACGGCGAGACTCGCGAACGTCCGCGTGCTGGAGTTCGGGATCGGCTTCCCGCCACGCGCAAAGGTCCTGCGCGCGAAGGGTGAGACGCTCTACACGCTCAACTGGCTGCCGATCGGTGGCTTCGTCAAGCTCGAGGGCGAGGACGGCAACGACGCCAACGATCCGCGTTCCTTCGCCGCGCAACGCCTTCCGACGAAGCTCGGGATCCTCGTGGCCGGCGTGGCCATGAACGTCGTCCTGGCCTTCGCGATCTTCACGGGGATCGCGTGGCTCGCCTCGCCGTACGTCGGGGTCCGGTTCTTCGAGATCCAGCCCGAGTCGCCCGCAGCAACCGCTGGTCTCCAGCCGGGTGATGCGATCGTCGCGATCGACGGCGAGCGCTACCAGTTCCTCACTGGACCTAGTCCGCTCACCGGCCTCCGGAGCCGGGCCGGCGAAACCATCGTCCTGACCATCGATGACCAGGCGGGGACTCGCCGCGACGTTTCGGTCAGCCTGCGCTCCGAGGCCGAGATCGATGCGAACAAGGGCGCGCTCGGCATCTCGAGCATCGAGCAGCCGTTCGAGGGCTACTTCTACGGTGACTACGCTCAGAACGATCTCCCGGCGGCCGTCGCCATCGGGGCGCGGGAGACCGGCCGCTGGATGGGGCTCATCGTGGGCGGCCTGGCGAGCCTCGTGGCCTCGGTCGCCAACGACCCGACCGCACCGCCGCCCGTCGCGGGACCGATTGGCATCGCGACGCAGATAGGCGACATCTTCTGGAACACCGGGCCAATCATGACCCTGTTCGTGGCCGGCATCCTGTCGGCCAATTTGGCCGTCGTCAACATCCTGCCGTTCCCGCCGCTCGACGGCGGTCGCATGCTGGTCATCACCCTGAAGCGCATCTTCGGCGAGCGGATCAGCCTGCGTGCGGAGCGGCTCACCTACGTCGTCGGCTTCGTCTTCCTGTTCACCTTCCTGATCTGGATCACCGGCTTCGACATCGCCCGGGGTCTCAGCGGCGGCTCGTGAGCGGCCAGGAAGCCCTCCGTCCGCGACGGCGCCCGACGGTCAGCGTCGACGTCGGGGGCGTGCTCGTCGGGAGCGCCCATCCGATCGTCGTCCAGTCGATGACCAACACGGACACCGCGGACGCCGATGCGACGGCCATCCAGGTCGCGCGGCTCGCCCACGCCGGCTCGCAGTTCGTGCGCGTCACGGTCAACACGGAGGAGGCCGCCGGCGCCGTCCCGGAGATGGTCCGGAAGGTCCGTGGGTTGGGCGTGGACGTCCCGATCATCGGCGACTTCCACTATAACGGGCACAAGCTGCTGGCCGAGTACCCGGAGACCGCCACGGCGCTCGCGAAATACCGGATCAACCCGGGGAACGTCGGGGCGAAACGCCACGACGAGCACTTCGCCACGATCGTCCAGATCGCGATCGACAACGGGGTGCCGGTCCGGATCGGGGTCAACTGGGGTTCGCTCGACCAGGCGATCCTGACCGAGCTGATGGACGCCAACGCCCGGTCGGCCGAACCTCGCGACGCCCGTGATGTGATGATCGAGGCGATGCTCGAGTCGGCCATGCGCTCGGCCGAGCTGGCGGAGGCGACCGGGCTGGGGCATGACCGGATCATCCTGTCGGCCAAGGTTTCGGGCGTCCGCGACCTCGTCGATGTCTACCGGCTGCTCGCGGCCCGCAGCGACTACCCGCTTCACCTGGGCCTGACCGAGGCCGGCCTGGGCGACAAGGGGATCGTCGCCTCGACGGCCGGTCTCGCGATCCTGCTCAACGAAGGGATCGGCGACACCATCCGGGTCTCGCTGACACCCGAGCCCGGGGCGCCGCGGGAGCGCGAGGTCGAGGTCGCCCAGCAGGTCCTCCAGTCGATGGGGCTGCGCTCATTCCTGCCCCAGGTCAGCGCCTGCCCCGGCTGTGGTCGAACCAGTTCCACGTTCTTCCAGGAGATGGCCCAGCAGATCCAGACCTACCTCAAGCACCGGATGCCGGAGTGGCGTGAGACCCACCCCGGCGCCGAGGATCTGCGCGTCGCGGTCATGGGCTGCGTGGTCAACGGCCCCGGCGAGTCGAAGCACGCCGACATCGGGATCAGCCTGCCGGGCACCTTCGAGGAGCCGGTCGCGCCGGTCTTCATCGATGGCCGTCTGGATCGCACGCTGCGTGGCGAGGGCCTCGTTGCCGAGTTCATCGAGATCCTCGAGGACTACGTGGCGCAGCGGTATCCGACGCCCGCCTGACGCGGGCTGGTGGCGGTTGCGGCGCAGCGCAACTGTTGAGCCGCTGGCTGTACTGGCAGAGGCGGAGCTTGATGAGCGTGTTGCTCCGGGCCCGTCACCTGGTGACCGGCCCGCGCCAGGAAAATGGGCTATGGTCACGCCGCCGACGCCGCCCCCCAGCACCAGGGTCTTCATGGGCGGTCAGACATACCATGAATCGCTCGCCGGCGCGCCCGGTATCGGCGACAATGCGGAGCATGACGATCCGCTTGGACCACACCATCGTGCCCGCAAAAGACAAGATCGCTGCGGCCCAGTTCTTTGCCGAGATCTTCGGCCTGAAGGTCAAGCCTGGCCGAGGCTACTTCGCGCAAGTGCAGGTCAACGAGAGCCTGACCTTCGACTTCGCCGACGAGCCGGAACCGTCGGCGGATGGTCATCACTACGCCTTCCATGTCAGCGATGCGGAGTTCGAAGGCATCTGGAGCCGGGTGAAGGCGAGGCTGATTCCCTACGGCAGTGAGCCGGGCGAGCACACCAACGGCCGGATCTACACGCGGCGCGGCGGGCGCGGCTTCTACTTCGAGGACCCCAACGGCCACCTGCTGGAAGTCATGACGGTGCAGGAGACGGGCAGCTAGCCGACCTCCTGCCCCGGCGCGATCAGGCCACGGGGCGGGCTGCATGCCGGACACGACCGGGCGTCGGCGGGCGGGCCCTCGCGTTTGAGCGTCCACCTATCCGGGTGTATACTTTGCGCCAACTGAACGGCCGCTCCGCGACGTGGGTGACCCCCACGTTTCTTTTTTGGGCGGCGCCGAATACGCGATACACACGCAGAACGGAGGCCATCGTGAGTCGTGACTTCGTCGGTGCCCTCCTCCAACTCAATGCCGAGAAGCAGATCTCGCGCGAGCAGCTGATCGGGGCGGTCGAGGACGGCATCCAGTCGGCCTACCGGCGAGTCGCCGGGGACGAGGACATCCATGTGCGGATCGATGCCGAGACCGGCAAGATCCGCGTGTTTCGCGCGCGCCGGGTGGTGGGCGAGATCGAGGACGAATTCACCGAGATGACGCTCGAGCAGGCCCACGCCATCGACCCCCAGGCGGGCGTCGGCGACCTGGTCGAGACGGAGCAGCTCGATGGCGACGTCTTTGGGCGGATCGGCGCCCAGACCGCCAAGCAGATCGTCCTGCAGCGCATTCGCGAGGTCGAGCGCGACCAGATCTTCGACCAGTTCGCGAGCCGCGAGGGCGAGCTGATGACCGGCACGGTCAACCGGGTCGAGCCGCGCGCGATCATCCTCGACGTCGGCAAGAACGTGGAAGCGATCCTCGCAACCACCGAGCAGTCGGCCCTGGAGCACTACCGCATCGGCCAGAACGTCAAGGCTTTCGTGCTCGAAGTCCGGCGATCGACGAAGGGCCCGCAGATCTTCGTCAGCCGGACCCACAAGGTCTTCCTCAAGCGCCTGTTCGAGCTCGAAGTGCCCGAGATCCATAACGGCACCGTCGAGATCAAGGCGATCGCCCGCGAGGCTGGCAGCCGGTCCAAGATCGCCGTGGCCTCACGCCAGGAGGGGCTCGACCCGGTCGGAGCGACCGTCGGGCAGCGCGGCGCGCGCGTCCAGGCCGTGGTGGCCGAGCTGTCTGGCGAGAAGATCGACGTCATCCCATGGAGCGACGATCCCGGCGTCTTCGTGGCCAACGCCCTGAGCCCGGCGCAGGTCATCTCCGTCGACATCGACGAGGAGCACCGGATCGCCAGCGTCACCGTCCCGGAGCGGATGCTCTCCCTGGCAATCGGTCGTGAAGGACAAAATGCCCGTCTCGCGGCACGCCTGACCGGCTGGCGGATCGACATCCGCAGCGACGTCTCGGT
>JAUSJS010000187.1 GCA_030647575.1 Candidatus Limnocylindrales bacterium
GTCGACACCGTGGACGTGCGCATCTCGGCTTGGGAGCAGGCGCTCGAAGCGGCGGGCCTGCCAACGGGTCGCGACGAGCTGGCGCCGCTGATCGGGCTCGACGGGAAACGCCTGGCTCGGGAGATCGCGACGCTCGCCGGCGCTCCCATCGACGAGACCCGATCCGAGGAGATCGACCAGCAGTCCGGCGAACTCTACGAACGACTCAATGCGCAGCCTCGGCCCCTCCCGGGCATTCATCGGCTCATCGGAGTGCTGGATCGGCGCGACATCACGTGGGCGATCGCAACCTCGAGCCGGAGGGAACAGGTGACGACATCCGTCGCCGTCCTCGGCCTGTCGCGCGAACCCATGATCGTCGACGCGAGCCATGTCAAGCATGCGAAGCCTGAGCCCGACCTGCTGTTGCTCGCCGCGAGCGACCTGGGCGTCGAGCCCGCAGCCTGCTGGTACGTCGGCGATTCGACCTGGGACATGGTGTCGGCCGTCGCCGCTGGCATGATCGCGATCGGGGTCACCGCGGGTTCCGCGGTCGATAGGGCGACGCTCGAGGGCGCTGGCGCGGCTGCAGTCGTGAGCACCCTTGACGACCTGGCGGCCGCGATCGAGTCCCGTTAGGCCATGCCGTGCTCCCACAGCATCCTCTCGCTGGACGCTAGTCGTCCCGGCCGCGCGGCAGCGAGACCCGGAAGGGCTGCAGCTCGCCGCGCGCGAAGCCGCCAGCGATGATCGGGCCCTCCTCCATGAACCTCTGGGCAGCCGCCTCGTTGAGTGCTTCGAAGATAGCGATCCCGCTGTTGGGGGGTCCGAGCGTCGGGCCGACGAGGATGAACATGCCCTCGGCGAGGAGCCGCTGGGAGCGCATGAAGTGCACCGACCAGACGTCCTTCTCCTCGTCGGTCATCGTCGCCGCGAAGTTGTCGCGCGGCGGGTGGATGAAGTCGATCCATTCGCTCATGCCGGCGCCTCGGGAGTCTGCCCGCGAACGGCCCACGCCCTCGCGACGAGGTGGATGGAGCCATCCGGCTTGGTCGGCAAGGTCGCTCGGAGCCGTTCGCGAAGACGGTTCCGAGACGCCTCGTCGAGTCCGGCCGCATAGCCGGGAGCCGGACCCACGCCGGTCAGGAACGGCGCCCAGTAGTCGTCGAACTCACGGAACACCGTGGGAACCTCGATGGGGCGGACTTCAACGGCTTCCAGGCC
The DNA here is from genome assembly GCA_030647575.1 of Candidatus Limnocylindrales bacterium. Taxonomy (GTDB): domain Bacteria; phylum Chloroflexota; class Limnocylindria; order Limnocylindrales; family CSP1-4; genus SPCO01. The sequence continues at coordinate 1,204 of JAUSJS010000187.1, forward strand.
GGCCCCCTCGAACGCGTGGCGCAGCGGCTCAGGCGCGCAGATCGGGAAGCGGACGCCTTCATCCTTGGCCGCGGCGGTTGGATCGAGGTCAACGGCCGCGTCCCAGAACCGGCGAATCAGCTGCATCTCCCCTGCGTAATCCCAGACGTACCCGGCGACGATCGCCCGCTGCTGTGCGACGCGGACCATCTCGCGCAACGCGGCGCCCAGGTCAGCCACAAAGTTGAGGACGAGACCGGAGGCGACGGCGGCGGCCCAGTGATCCTCGAGCGGGAGTGACGCTGCCCCGCCCTCCTGAAACCGGGCGCGCGGATCGGCGATGGCGGACGCCGCGTGGGCGACGAATGCCGCCGAAGGATCGACGCCGACGACCGATTCCGGGGCGGCTCGTGCCAGGATCGTCGCTGCCAGCGCTCCGGTGCCGCAGCCCACGTCGACCCAGCGTCGCGCTGGCGGGATCTCGAGCCAATCGACGAATTGCGCCGCGACCCCTCGGCTCCAACGACCGACGTATGCGTCGTAGTCGTCGCCGCCGGTCCAGCGATCGCCGACCGCGGTCAATCCGGCCCGCCCCCGTGACGGTGGGCGGCGTGGGCGCGCTCGATCTCGCGGGCCAGGTCGGCGAGCGCGACGACCTTCTGCGTGCCGGCCGGCAGGTCGCGCAGGCCGACATTCCCATCGGCAAGCTCATCGCCGAGGATCACCGCAAAATGCGCTCCGTCTCGCGCGGCGGCCTCGAGCTGCTTGCCGAGCTTGCGCCGGCCGAGCTCGGCTCTGGACCCGACCCCCGCCGCACGGAGCTGCGTGACGACCCGAAGTCGGGCGATCGTGTCGTCAGGATCGGCGCCAACCACCACCGCCGTCGGTCCCGCTTCAGACGGCACCGCCTGCGCGGTCTCGGTGAGCGCCAGAATCAGCCGGTCCAGCCCGATCCCGAAGCCGATCGCCGGTGTGGGCCGACCGCCGAGCAGCTCGACCAACCCGTCATACCGCCCGCCGCCGCCGATCGCCTGCTGCTGTCCCTCTCGACCGACGAGGTAGAACTCGAACGCCGTCCGGGTGTAGTAGTCGAGGCCGCGGACCAACCCTGGCTCAAGCCGGTACCCGACTCCGAGTGCGTCGAGATGCGCTCGAACGGCCGCGAAGTGCTCGGCGCAGTCGGCACACAGCCGCTCCGTCATCCGGGGCGCGTTGGCATTCAGGCCCGCCATCGCCGGGTCCTTCGAATCCAGGAGCCGCAGGACGTTACGGTCCAGCCTCCCCCGCTCGATTGCCGGCAGCGCGACGCGATGCGGCTCGTAGTACGCGGTCAGCTCGGCGACGTACGCCGGCCGGCAAGCGGCATCGCCGATCGAGTTGAGCAGGACCTCGACGCCGTCGAGCCCCGCTTCGCGGTAGAAGCGTGTCCCGAGCTCGATGATCTCGGCGTCGACAGCCGGCCCGGGATCCCCGATCGCCTCGACGTCGAATTGCCAGAACTGGCGATAGCGCCCAGCCTGCGGCCGGTCGTAGCGGAACATCGGCCCGGTCTGGGTCACCTTGACCGGCTGCGGCCAGGTCCGCATTCCGTGCTGGACGTAGGCGCGGACGATCCCGGCGGTCGGCTCCGGGCGGAGTACCCACGACTCGGATTCCTCCGTCCGCGGCGCGAGCCGGAACAGCTCCTTCTCGACGACGTCGGTGACCTCGCCGATGCCGCGCTCGAAGACGTCCGTCTGCTCAAACAGCGGCGTCTCGATCCGCCGGTAGCCGTATCGTGCCGCGAGGTCCGCGGCGAGTCGTTCGAGGCGGGTCCAGGTCGGTGTTTCGGTGGGAAGCAGATCGCGAGTACCGCGCGGGGCTCGGTAGGTGGGCATCAGACAGCGAGGATGGGAACGCCGTAATCGCGCATCCGCCGATCGGAGGTCACGATCGTCAGCCCTTCCGCAATCGCTTGAGCGACGATCATTCGATCGAATGGATCGTTGTGCAGTCTCGGCAGCGAGCCAGCCGCCCAACCGTGTCGCTCGGTGATGGCGAGCGGCACGAAACCGGCGCGGCCGATGAGCTCGATCAGGTCGTCCGGCGCGCTGAGCCGCCCTCGGGCTCGTTTGATCGCAATCTCCCAGAGCGAAGCGGCACTCACATGGACAATATCGGCCGCTGCGATCGACTCGCGGACCGCAGGGCGTAGCAGCTCGGTGTCGACCATCGCCCAGATGACGACCTGACTATCAAGCAGCAGCCTCATCGGAGCGGGTCGTTCGGGTCGTCAGCCTCGAACTCCGCCGCAATTGCCTCGTTGTCAGCATCGAAGTCTCCGTGGACCACGATCTGGCCTTTGAGCAGTCCGAACACGCGCTTCGGACGGGGGGTCTCGTATCGCACCAGTTTGGCGACCGGCTTGCCGGCACGTCCGATCTCGATCTCCTCGCCCGCCTCGGCACGCTCCAGCAAACGCGACAGGTTCGTCTTGGCAGCGTGGACATTGACGATCTCGGATTCGGTCTTCACGAGCTTAGTCTAGCTAGACTAAGGCCAGGCGTCAAGAGGAGGCGCACCCACTCGACTTGGCCACCTCGACCCGCAGGGCAGGGACCCATACATTCCTAACCGAGATCCCGCTGCACGCTGATGACGTCCTTGAGCGTCTCGATCCGGCTCATCACCCTCGCAAGCTGCGAGACCGAGGCGACCTGGAGGGTGGCGGTGACGACCGCGGTGTGGTCCGCGCTGACGCCGACGTGCGCGGCCAGGATGTTGACCTTGTTCTCGGCCACCACCTGGGTGATGTCACTGAGCAGGCCGGTCCGATCGTACGCCTCGACCCGAATGGCGATCGGGTAGGTTTCGGTCGGGGCGGCCTCCCATTCGACCTCGATGAGCCGGCTCACCTCGCGCTCGTTGACGACGGTCGGGCAGGTCTGGAGATGGACGGTCACGCCCTTGCCGCGGGTGATGAACCCGACGATCGGGTCGCCCGGGATCGGATGGCAGCACTTGGCGAACCGGACGAGGAGGTCGCCGACGCCCTTGACCCGGACTCCGCCGGTCCGCGCCACCTGCTGCGGCGGCGCGACCGTCGGCAGGGTGCCCTGAGTGTCATCGACCACGCCGAGGCGCATGACCACCGACTGGGCCCCCACCGCGCCGTAGCCGACGGCGGCGTAGAAGTCTTCGAGCGACTCGTAGTTGTAGTGCCTGGCCACGTCGGTGATCCGCTCCGAACCAACCGCCGAGATCGAGGTCCGGGCGAGCCGCCGCAGCTCACGCTCGAGCGACTCGCGGCCGTGGACGATGTTCTCGTCGCGGTCCTTGCGCTTGAACCATTGGCGGATCTTTTCGCGAGCGTGGCTGGTCCGGACGACGGTCATCCAGTCGCGGGACGGGCCGTGCTCGCCCTTGGTCGTCACGATCTCGACGATATCTCCGTTCTTCAGCCGGTAGTCGAGTGGGACGAGCCGGTTGTTGACCTTGGCTCCGATCGTTCGGTGCCCGACGTCGGTATGGATCCGGTAGGCGAAGTCGAGTGGCGTCGCGCCCGCCGGCAGGTCCTTGATGTCGCCCTTCGGGGTGAACACGAAGACCTGGTCCTGAAAGATGTCGAGCTTGATCCCTTCGACGAACTCGGTCGCATCGGAGACGTCGCGCTGCCAGTCGAGCAATTGGCGAAGCCAGGCGAGCTTGGCGTCGTACTCGCGGTCGGACTTGGTGCCTTCCTTGTAGCGCCAGTGGGCGGCGATCCCGACCTCGCTGACCTGGTGCATCTTGTGGGTCCGGATCTGGATCTCGAGCGGCTTGCCGTCGAGCGCGATCACCGCGGTGTGGAGCGACTGGTATAGGTTGTTCTTGGGGACCGCGATGTAGTCGTCGAACTGGCCGGGGATCGGCCGCCAGAGCGAGTGGACGATGCCGAGGGCGGCGTAACAGTCGCGCACCTCGTCGACCAGGATGCGGACGGCGTAGACGTCGTAGATCTCGCCGAACTCCGCGCCCTTGCGCTCCATCTTCTTCCAGATGCTGTAGATGTGCTTCGGGCGTCCCTGCAGATCGGCCTTGATGCCGGCCTGCTCCAAGCGCGGCCGGAGCTCGGCGATGGCGCGATCGATATGGGATTCGCGCCCCGCGCGGCGGGTGTCGAGCAGCTTGGCCAGCTCTCGGAAGCGCTCCGGCTCGAGCGCCTTGAAGGCGAGGTCCTCCAGCTCCCATTTCATCTGCCAGATCCCGAGGCGCTCGGACAGCGGCGCGTAAATCTCCATGGTCTGGCGGGCGATGCGCTGCTGCTTGTCGGACGGCAGCCCGTGGAGCGTGCGCATGTTGTGAAGGCGATCGGCAAGCTTGATCAGGACGACCCGGATGTCCTGGGCCATCGCCAGCAGCATCTTGCGGATGTTCTCAGCCTGCTGCTGCTCGTGGCTGTGGGTACTGAACTTGGACAGCTTGGTCACGCCGTCGACGAGCTGGGCGACCTCCGCGCCGAACTTCTCCTCGATGTCGGTCAGGCTGTACTCGGTGTCCTCCGGCACGTCGTGCAGAAGCGCGGCCTGGATCGCGACGGGATCGATGCCGAGCTCGGCCAGGATCTGGGCCGATGCGATCGGGTGCGTGACGTACGGCTCGCCCGACCCGCGGCGCTGACCCTCGTGGGCCGCCACAGCCAGATCGAAGGCCTCGCCGACCGGCTGGAGGTTGACACCGGGGTGCTCGGCCAGGATCGCGGCGAAGAGGTTCGCGCGCAGGGTTTCGAGGTCAGGGGTCGCGGGCGCCTGGGCGAGGGCGGCAGCGGTTGGCGTGCGCGGGCCGCGGCGGCTGCCGTCCTCCCCGGGTGTCGTCTTGGCGCCGGCGATCGCCGCGGCCTTCGTGGGGGCCGTCGTTGTCTTCGTGCCCGGCGGGCCGGAGGCTTTGGTGCGCGGCGCAACTGGCGTTTTCGTTCGGGCTGGAGTAGTGGCCATGCGCCGCAAGGATAGCAGCGGCTTTTCAGCCGAAGCCCGCGCGACGCAGCGCCGCTTCTGCCTCGGCACGCTCGTTCCAGGGTTCCGGGCCGGAGGGGCCGATGATCGAGCGTTCATGGCCCTTGCCGGCGAGGAGCACGATATCGCCCGGCCGAGCTCGCTCGAAGGCCGCCTCGATCGCGGCGCGCCTGTCGGCGATGACGAGCAGGTCGTGGCCACGCCGCCGGCCGGCCGCCTCCGCCCCGCGCGCGATCTCGTCATTGATCGTATCGCGGTCCTCGCCGCGCGGGTCCTCGTCGGTCACGACGACCAGTCGGCAGCGCTCGCCGGCGATCCGGCCCATCAGCGGGCGCTTGGCCGTGTCGCGTTCGCCGGCCGACCCGAAGACGGCGATCAGGCCCCCGCCTCGCGCGGCCGCGCTGGGCGCGAGCAGGTCCAGCACCGTCCGCAGCGACGCCGGGCTATGGGCGAAGTCGACGATCGCCCCGAACGGCTGGCCCAGGTCGATCCGCTCCATCCGCCCGGGAACGACCGGCACCGAGGCCAGGCCGTCGCGCACGGCCGCCGGATCCAGGCCGACGGCCTCGCCCAGAGCGACGACCGCGAGCGCGTTGTGGACGTTGAACCGGCCGACGAGCTGCAGGTCCACCGTGGCTGAGCCCGAGGGCATCGTGTAGGCGATCCGCAGGCGGCGCGCGTCCTCCTCGACCCGGGTCGCGCGGATATCGGCTGCAGGATCGGTGCCGTAGGTCAGCACCCTGGCGCGCGCTTCCTGGGTCACGCCGATGAAGGCGCCGGCAGACGGATCGTCGAGGTTGACGATGCCGGTCTTCGGCCAGCGCTTGGGCGGATGACCGGCGAGGGTCTCGTGCGTGGCCAGGTGCTCGAAGAGCGACAGCTTGGCGTCTCGATAGGCCTCCCAGGTCCCGTGCAGCTCCAGGTGTTCGTGGGTGAGGTTCGTCAGGATCGCGACGTCATAGGCGACGGCTCCCACCCGACCGAGGACGAGACCGTGCGAGGTCGTCTCGATGACCGCCGCCTCGTCGCCGGCCGCGACCATCGCCCGGAGCGCCGCCTGGAGGGCGGGCGCCTCGGGGGTGGTGGCATGGGCCTCATTCGGCGCCTGCACGCCACCGATGCGGGTCGCCGCCGTGCCGGTCAGCCCGGTCCGGATCCCGGCGGCCTCGAGCGCAGCGACCGCCAGGAAGCAGGTCGTCGTCTTGCCGTCCGTGCCGGTGAGCCCGACGACCGCCAGGTCCTGGCTCGGGTCGCCGTACCACCACGCGGCGGCGCTAGCGAGCGCGGCCGGAGTTGCCTCGACCACGAGCTGCGGGAGCCCCACCTCGGGCAGCGCCCGTTCCACCAGGGCCGCGACGGCGCCTCGCGCGGCCGCCTGGGCGACGAACTCGTGGCCATCCACGTGCAACCCGGCGATGGCGACGAAGAGCGCACCGCGACGCACCGCCCGGGAGTCGTGCGTCACGCCACGGACGGCGATCTCGGCCAGGCCTGCGGCGCCGATGGCACGTCCGTCGCGCCGCGCGCCACGCAGACGACCTTCCCGGGTGAGGCGTTCGATGAGGGCGCCGAGCGGCGCCGGGGTCGACGGCTCGGCGGCACGAAGAAGGTCCGCGAGGGTCTGCTCGGTCATCGTGCGACCAGCCTCGCGAGGCGGGCGGTCAGCCGGCCGAGCCCATAGCCACGCGCGTCGAAGACGCGTTCATGGGCGCCGGTGAGCTCCAACCAGTGGCCGCCGAAGCCGCGCTTGTGCTGGTACAGACCGTAGAGCGGATCGTCTTCATGTGGCTCACCGCGGGCGCCGCGGACGTCCGCCCCTCCCAGGTCCATCTCGGTGCAGCCCTCGCGGATGGCCAGCTGGATCGCCCGCCAGCG
>JAUSJS010000190.1 GCA_030647575.1 Candidatus Limnocylindrales bacterium
AGCCAGAACGTGTACGTGACATTCGCGCCGACCGCGACGATCGCCGACGCGACGTGGATGAGCTTCAGCAGCAGAAGCTCCACTTCGACCTCCATGGATACGGGCCGCCCCTGTAGCGCGGACCGGCAATTTGGCCACTAACTTACTTCCATTCAGGAGCAGGCGATGGGCCGGACGACCCGAGCCGAACGGTCCGAACGTCACGGCGGGCGGCACCCTCACCTTCACGCGAACGTCAAGGTTGTGGTATCGTCCGAGATGATGAACCACACCACCGAGACCCGGCTGTTGCGCATCAACGAGGTCGCGGCGGAGGCAGGCCTCACCACCCGCGCGATTCGCTACTACGAGGAGCTCGGGCTGCTGGAGCCGGCCGCCCGATCGGACGGCGACTACCGGCTTTACGACCAGTCGGACCTCGAGCGCCTGCTGTTCATTCGCGGCCTTCGCGACGACGCGGGATTCTCGCTCGCCCAGATCGGCCAGCTCCTCGAGGACGAGGCGGCGCGGGAACGCAATCGCGAGCGCTTCCGCGAGACCCGTGATCCGGCCGAGCGCCGGGCGCTGGTCGTTGATGCCCGCGATCGGGTCGATCGTCAGGTCGAGATTCTCGAAGCCAAGGCGGCGCGCCTGAGAACCATGATCGAGGAGGTGCGGGTACGCCGACGCCACCTCGACGCCCACCTCGTCGAGCTCGACGGCGGGCCGTCGCCGCATCCCGATCGGCCCGCGCCCGCCGAGCACGCCGCCCGATGATCGGTCGCGCGACGTTCGCTCGCGAACGCCTGACCGGATCGCGCGGGGTCACGGCGTTCCAGCACCGAAACTACCGGCTCTTCTTCAGCGGGCAGCTGATCTCGCTCGTCGGGACCTGGATGCAGCAGGTCGCCCAGGCCTGGCTCGTCCTGCAGCTCACCGGCGACCCGATCTGGCTGGGCATCGTCGCGACCGCCCAGTTCCTGCCCGTCATGGTCCTCGGCCTGTTCGCGGGCGTCGCCGCCGACGCCTTGCCCAAGCGGCGCGTCCTGCTGGCGGCGCAGACCGCGATGATGGTCCTCGCGTTCGTGCTCGCGGCGCTCGTGATCACCGGCGTCGTCCAGGTCTGGATGATCGTGCTGCTGGCATTCCTGCTCGGCATCGCCAACGCCGTCGATATGCCGGTCCGCCAGTCGTTCGCGGTCGAGCTCGTCGGGCGCGAGCACGTCGGCAATGCCGTCGCCCTCAACTCGGCCATGTTCAACGGGGCGCGGATCGTCGGTCCGGCTGCTGCCGGCCTGGCGATCGGGGCGTTCGGGGTGGCGGCCGCGTTCCTCATCAACGGCCTGAGCTTCCTCGCCGTCATGATCGGTCTGCGCCTGATCGACGAGCGCGAGCTCCAGCTTCCACCCCGAATCGACCGCCCCACCTCGGCTCGGGCCGTTGTGCAGAACCTGGCCGAAGGCCTCGACTACGTTCGCCGGACGCCGGTCGTGCTGCTCGCCGTCGTTGTTGTCGGCAGCGTCGCCACGGTCGGCATGAACTGGGGCGTGCTCATCCCGGCGTTCGCCCAGGGCGAGCTCAAGAGCGACGCGGCTGGCTACGGCTTCCTCATGGCCGCCTCGGGCGTCGGCTCGCTCCTCGCGGCGCTGCGGCTCGTGTTCGGCGGCCGACCTCGCCCGAGCCGCCTCGCCATTGGCGCCCTGATCCTGGGGGTTGCGTCGGTGGCACTGGCCGCGTCGCGGGTCTTCCCGGCATCGCTTGGGCTGATGGTGGTCGTCGGGTTCGGGTCGATCCTGATGGCGGCGACCGGCAACACGACCATCCAGATGGCCGTCCCGGACCACCTCCGCGGCCGAGTGATGAGCGTCTACACGACGGTCTTCAGCGCCTCGGTCCCGATCGGCGGTCTCGCGATGGGCGCGGTGGCGTCGGGCCTCGGGGCGTCGGTCGCGATCGGGCTCGGTGGCATCCTGACGCTCGCAGTGGGCCTCGGCGCGCTCGTCTGGGGACGGCGAGGCGCGTTCGCGATCCCGGCCTCGCCCGCCACGTCGGCCGGTCTTGCACCTGGGGCTGGAGCCGTGCACCCGCGTTGACCCCCAAGGTCAACCCTCGACGGCTCCGAGCACCAGCGCCGCGTTGAGCCCGCCGAACCCGAACGAGGTCGAGAGCACGCGTCGGTAGTCGCCTGGCCGGCCGGCCCAGAGCAGTCCGGGTAACAGCGCCGCGGTCTCCGGGTCCGGTTCGAAGAGGTTCGCCGAGGCCGGCGCCCAACCGTCGCGGATCGCCAGGGCGCAGATGGCCGCCTCGATCGCGCCGGAGGCCCCGAGTGGGTGCCCGTAGAGCGCCTTGGTGCCGCTGACAGGAACGGTCCCGGCGCGGTTGCCGAGGGCCAGAGCGATCGCTCGGGCCTCCGCGATGTCGCCCAGCGGTGTCGAGGAGGCGTGCGCGTTGACGTAGTCGATCTCGCTCGCTTCGACGCCGCCGTCCGCCAGGGCGATGGTCGCCGCGCGAGCCGACTCGCGACCGTCGGCTCGTGGCTGGACCATGTGGTACGCGTCCGAGGTCGCGCCGTACCCGAGCAGCTCGGCGTAGGGCACGGCCCCGCGGCGCTCCGCCACTTCGGCCACCTCGAGCACGAGCAGCGCCGCGCCCTCACCCATGACGAAGCCGTCACGCGCCGCATCGAAGGGCCGGGCCGCTCGGCCCGGGTCGGCGTTGTGACCCGCCGACAGCGCCCGGATGATGTCGAAGGCACCGAACGCCAGCGGGCTCAGCGGGATCTCGCAGCCGCCGGCGATGGCGGCATCGACCCGGCCCTCCCGGAGGTCTCCGAGCGCCTCCCCGAGGGCGACCGCTCCCGACGCGCACGAGTTCGCGGTCGACAGGATCGGGCCACGCACCTCGAGCGCGATGCCGAGATTCGCCGGCGCCGCTCCGCCGAACACGGCCAGGGCCAGGTTCGGTGCCACCTGGCGGATTCCGCGCTCCAGATATCGCGTGTGCTGTTCCTCGGCGTAGGCGATGCCACCGAGCGCGGAGCCCAGGTAGATCCCGATGCGCTCCGGAGCGGCCGCGCCAGCCGCGCCCGGCGTCATGCGCGCGTCGTCGAGCGCGAGACGCCCGGCGACGAGGCCGAACTGGCTGAATCGATCGAGCTGTCGGGCGGTCTTGGGAGGCATCCAGGCCTGCGGATCGAAATCGTCGACCTGGGCCGCGACCTGGCTCCGGAATGGGCTCGGATCGAAGCGATCGATCCGCTTGACCGCGGATTGGTCGGCGCGCAGTCCGGCGCGAAACGCCTCCACGCCCGTCCCAATCGGCGTGATGACCCCGATTCCCGTGATCCAGATCCGCCGACGATCACTCATGTCCGTAGATTCGTCGTCGGCGCCCGATCGGACTCCGAGAGGCGCAGCGGTGCCTCGACCAACGCCTCCGCGAGCGCCTTGAAGGTCGCCAGGGTGCGCCCGGCGATCGGCCGGGTGAACCAGCGGTCGACGAAGGCGGCAAATCCGGGCACTCGAGGCCGGAAGTCATGGTCGATCGAGACGCGGCAGCCGGTCGCGGTCGGCTCGATGCGCCAGGTGACGTCCATCCCCCTGGTCGCGCCGGCCACGTGGACGAAGCGCAGCTGGTACGACTCGGGTTCGCTCCAGGTCAGCGAGCGCCAGGCGACCGGCAGCCCGAGGCCCAACACCGCGAGCAGCGGTCGACGCGCCACGAAATCGACGACGAGCGAGCCGTCCGGGCGGCGCTCGACGACCCGCGAACGGACGTAGTGGGGGAGCAGCCGCTCCCAGCTCCCGACGTCGCGAGCCAGCCGGAAGACGAGGTCCGGCGGCGCGCCGATCTCAATGCCGATGGTGGTCCGCACGGCTCAGCGCCTGCCCCTGGCGACCAGATCGAGCGCCCGGCGAGCCAGCTCGCCCAGGTGCAGGCGCGCGGCCTCCTCGGGCGTGAACCAGGCACAGGCATCCGTCGTTCCCTCCGCCTCGTCGCGCAGCTCGCCGCCCGAGACGCGAACTCGGTAGACGATGCGGATGGCGTGAAGCGCACCCGCACCCTCGCCACGTCCGACGAGCCGGTCGTTGACCTCGAGGAGGCTCAGGATCTCGCCGCTCTGGCCCGTCTCCTCGGACAGCTCGCGCAGGACGGCGGCCTCGGGTGGCTCGCCGAACTCCAGGCCGCCGCCTGGCAGCGTCCAGACCTCGCCGGGAATGACCGACGGTGCGATCCGGCAGAGCAGGATCCTGCCCGCGGCGTCGAAGCAGACCGCGTACGCGGCGACCCGGGTTCGTCCGACGTCGCTCACGGTGCCAGGAGCGCGGCGAGGTAGCGCGGATCGAGTGCGCGGCCGGCGGGGACGAGGTCGCCCATGACGAGGCCCATCGTCGCACGCACGGACGCGCGCGAGGCCACCCGCCTTGCCGCGTACTCGAACAGCTGCGGCCGGGCCAGGAACGCCTGGACGAGCCACGAGACCGCGTCCTTGGCCAGGAAACGCCGCTGCATCGCCCGGTCGTAGGCGGCGAGCGCTTCGTGGCGCCGGCTGCCGTCAACCGAGATGGCCCGCGCCGCCAGTTCCGCAGATGCCAGCGCCCGGTGCAGCCCTTCGCCGGTGAACGGGTCCAGGAATCCCGCGGCGTCGCCGATCAGCAGCCAGCCCTGGCCCCGCTGGCCGGTCGCACCTGCGCGCCTCGTAACGCGATGGCCGAGCGGCCACGCGCCCGCGATCGAGTCGCATCGACGGCCGAATCGCCAGGCCGCCGGGTCGTCGGCAGTCGGCGGAATGGCCTCGACGATGGACCGAGCGACGGCTTCCGCGCCGTTCGCGGCGAGGGCCGGGCGCCAGGTCCCACCGAGGACGATCCCGACGTTGACCCGGCCGCCCGGGACGGGCGCAATCCCCACATACCCATCGCGCAGGACACACATCCGGGCGTCGCGCGGAGCGACCGGCTCGGGATCCTCGAGGTGGAAGGTGAGGGCGACCCGTGGAGCGAGCCGCGCGGGACGGGCCACCGCGGCGGCCCGAGCCACCACTGAGCGCAACCCATCCGCGCCCACGATGACCGAGGCGCGCAGCCTGGCAAGCGTGCCGTCGGGCCCGCGCGTCGTGAGCTCACCGACATCGAGGGAGGCTTCGACGACGGCGACGCCCGGCCGCACGTCGGCGCCGGCCTCGCCCGCGAGCTCGAGCAGTGCCGGGTCCAGCCGCGATCGGTCGAACCCGACGGCCGGCTCGCCACCCTCGTCCGCCCCGTAGGTCAACCGGAAGGTGGCGCCCCGCGGGGTCTCCACGCGCATCGCCGGGATCGGCCGGGCGACGGCCCGTACGGTCGCCTCGTCGAGACCGGTTCGACCCAGCGCCGCAACCGCGGCCGGTGACGCGAACACGCCACCGGCTCGCCACCGCCATCTCGGTGCTCGCTCCAGGACGACGACCTCGCGTCCGGCACGCGCCAGATGCGCGGCCAGAGCGGCGCCGGCGGGACCGCCACCCACGACCACCACCTCGACGCGCTCGGTGGCCGTCACAGGTCACCGGCTCCGTGCGGATCCGGCACTCCTTCGGCGCTCCGCCCTGCGACGTCATGGGCGGCGTCCGGCGCCACCAGAGCGGCGATCCCGTAGCGCTGTCCGAAGGCTCCGCGACTCGTCCTGACCGGGAGCAACCCGGCCGCCCGGAGCATCGCCGCCATCTCGCCCGCCCGGTAGGCCCGCCGGACGGAGACCGGCGCATCGTGCCGGGTGAGGCGATTGCCGGTCAGCAGATGGCCGACCAGCCACGCCCCGACCAACCCGAGGCGACTCCGCTCGAGGTCGTTGACCACGATGCCCAGGCGAGCGACACGGCACATCTCGCGCAGCAGCTCGATTGCGGCGGTCGGTTCGAGGTGGTGGAGCACCAGCGAGGCGTGCGCGATATCGAACGATCGATCCGGGTAGCGGAGAGCTCGCCCGTCGCCGACGTGCAGCTCGAGGCCTTCCGTCGTGGCGATCGCCGGGTTCGCCCGGACGGCGGCTTCCAGGACCTCGGGCCGGGAGTCGATGCCGACCGCATGCAGGCGCCGGCCGCGCTGCCTGGCACGCGCGATCAGGGCCATCGGGATGTCCGCCCCACCGGTTCCCACGTCGAGCAGCGTCAGCTCGGCCCGATGGGCCGCGAGCGCCTCGATCGATGCGGCACTCAGGTCCACGCCACCCAGCCATCGGTTGATCCGGCGCAGGTCGCGAAGGTTGCCGGCCAGGGCGGCCGGGTCGTCGAGCGGGCCGTCGAGCAGCTCGACGCCGTCGGTGAGGCGTTCCATCTGGGCGGCGATCCTCGAGGTGCCGGCAATTCGGTGGCGACGTCGGCAACGCGCGCAGGCTACACGACGTCGAACGCGACGGCGACCCGACGGCCGACGGACTCCCCGCGCGGCCGGCGCGTGCCTACCATGCCCGCCATGATCATCGTCGCAGGCGAGGCCCTGATCGACCGCATTGTCCACCCCGACGGCTCGGCGATCGAGGTCCCGGGCGGCGGCCCGTTCAACACGGCCCGGACCATCGGGCGACTCGGTATCCCGGTCGCCTTTCTCGGGCGTCTGTCGACGGATCGATCGGGCACGATCCTCCGCCGCGCCCTGGCCGCCGACGGCGTCGACCTCTCGCTGGCCTCCACGACCCATGCGCCCACGACCCTGGCCCTCGCCGAGATCGACGCGCATGGAAGCGCCACGTACCGGTTCCAGACGACCGACACGTCGGCGCCGAGCCTCGACGCCGACGCGGTCCGGGCCGCCCTCGGGGTCAACCCGGCGGCGCTCCATCTAGGCACGCTGGGGCTCGTCCTCGAGCCGATGGCCACCGCCCTGGCCGACGGCGTCGCACGCTGCGCCCCGGAGACGCTGCTGATGGTCGATCCGAACTGCCGCCCGCCGGCGATCGCCGATCGCACCGCCTATATAGCGCGGCTGCACGCAGTCCTCCGCCGCGCCGACATCGTCAAGGCCAGCAGGGACGACCTCGCCTATCTCTGGCCGGACACTCCGGTCGGCGGAGCGGCTCGCCAGATCCTGGCTGCGGGTCCGCGGGCGGTCGTCGTGACGGACGGCCCACGCCCGGTCGCCTGCCACACGCCCGGGTTCGCGTTCGACCTGGCCGTACCGCAGGTCGCGGTGGTCGATACGGTCGGTGCCGGCGATGCCTTCGGCGGGGCGTTGCTTGCACGCTGGATCGAGCGAGGGCTCGGCCGTGACGAGCTGTCGGACGAGTCGGCCCTTCGCGACGCCGTCACCCGCGCGATCGAGGTCGCGAGCCTGACCTGCCAGCGGCCCGGAGCCGACCCGCCCCGCCGTGCGGAGCTCGACTGGCCAGCGGCCTGATCTCGATTCGACAGGCAGCGGCTGTACGCTGCGGAACCCTCACGGGAGCGCGAGCGCCTCGCCGACGTCACTCGTGAACAGCCCGGGCCGGGGGCCGCCGAGCACGACGTAGGCCGTCCCGCCGACGATGGCGGCACCGACCCCATGGCGGGCGACGCCGAGATCGGGCAATACCGCCACGGTGCCCGCGGCATCCATGCACTCGACCTGGGGGTTCGTGCCGCCCGGCGACTCGCCGCCGGCCAGGCAGGCCCCGAGCGACGGCCACCAGAAGGCCGCCACGCCGCCACGCGCCGTCGGCAGGTCCCCGAGGGTCGTGACGGCCTCGGCCTCGACGAGGTCGACCGTAGCGAGGTTGCGATCCAGGCCACCGACCCGTCCGCCGAGGACGAAGGTCCGGCCCGCCCCATCCGACGTCGCAGCGAGGTGCTCGCGGGCCCGGGGGAGGCGACCGATCCGTTCCCAGCCCTCGTCGGTCCGGGCGAATACCTCGGATGCGACACCACCCGGCCCCACGCCGCCCGCGTAGACGATGCGCGACCCATCGAAGGCCGCGGCGCCGGCCGCCCGGGGTTCCGGGAGCGGAACGTCGTCCGCCCAGGCCGCGCCATCATCGTCGAGCCGGCGGACCGCGGCCGTCGGGGCGTTGGCGGCATAGCCACCGACCAGCACCAGGCCATCGCCAGTCGATACGAGCGCCGCGTGGTGGATGCCCTCGGGGAGTCGCGGCCCAGTGGTCCAGGCCTGACTTGCCGGGTCGAACACCAGCACCTCGTCGCTGGCGCCGCCGTCCTGGCGCAGGCCTCCGGCGACCCAGATCCGGCCATCGTGGGCCGCCACACCGACCTCGGTCAGGGCGGTCGGCGCGGACGCCACCGTCGTCCATGGTCCGGCCACGGCAGCCGATGGTCGTGGCGTCGGGGCGGCACAGCCCCCCGCGATGAGGAGGCCGGCGAGGGCGATCACGACGGTCCTCATGGCGGCGATGGTAGTCCTTCGGGGCACCCCGCCGACCGGGTGCCATAATGGCCGCCATGGCCACCGAAACCGACAGGCGCGTGGTTCCGGCCCCCGACCGGTCGCCTTCCAGCTGGGGGCTGGGCGACGGCCAGGCGATCCCCTGGGAGTACGCGCCGGCGCCGGAATCGAGCGAGATCGTCACGCTCAAGGAGCGCTATGGCCTGTTCATCGACGGCCGGGACGTGCCCGCGTCGGACGGCGGCACCTTCGCCTCGGTCAACCCGGCCACCGAACTGACGCTCGCCCACGTCGCCAGGGCCACCGCCACCGACGCCGACAGGGCCGTGAAGGCCGCGCGTCGTGCGCAAACCCGGCGCTGGGGCAATCTGTCGGGCAAGGAGCGCGCCAAGTACCTGTTCCGGATCGCCCGCATCCTCCAGGAGCGCTCGCGCGAGTTCGCCGTCCTCGAGTCGATGGATTCCGGCAAGCCGATCAAGGAGAGCCGGGACGTCGACGTGCCGCTCGCGGCCGCCCACTTCTGGTATTACGCCGGCTGGGCAGACAAGCTCGACTACGCGTTTCCCGGACGCGTCGCCCGGCCGCTCGGCGTGGCCGCCCAGATCATCCCGTGGAACTTCCCGCTGCTGATGCTGTCGTGGAAGATCGCCCCGGCCCTGGCCGCAGGCAACACGGTCGTGCTGAAGCCGGCCTCCACGACCCCGCTCTCCGCCCTGCTCTTCGCCGACGTCTGCCGTCAGGCCGATCTGCCGCCCGGCGTCGTCAATATCATCACCGGACCGGGCGAGATCGGGATGTCGCTGGTCACCCACCCGGGCGTCGACAAGGTCGCCTTCACCGGCTCGACCGAGATCGGCAAGCTGATCGCGCGCGGCGTGGCTGGAACGGACAAGGCGCTGACCCTCGAGCTCGGCGGCAAGGCCGCCAACATCGTGTTCGACGACGCACCGCTCGACCAGGCCGTCGAGGGCATCGTCAACGGGATCTACTTCAACCAGGGTGAGGTCTGCTGCGCCGGCTCGCGCCTGCTCGCCCAGGAATCGATCGTCGAGCCGCTGATCGTCAAGCTCAAGGACCGGCTGTCGACGATCCGGGTCGGTGACCCGCTCGACAAGAACACCGACGTCGGGGCGATCAACTCGAAGAGCCAGCTGGAGAAGATCACCGAGCTCGTCGCGTCCGGGGTCGCCGAGGGCGCCGAGCTCTACCAGCCGGCCTGTGACCTGCCCGAGCGCGGCTACTTCTTCCGCCCGACCCTCTTCACCAACGTCGCCCAGAGCCATCGGATCGCCCGCGAGGAGATCTTCGGCCCGGTCCTCTCGGTGCTCACGTTCCGGACACCGGACGAGGCCGTCGAGAAGGCCAACAACACGGTCTACGGGCTTTCGGCGGGGATCTGGACGGACAAGGGATCGCGGATCCTCGAGATGGTGGGACGAATGCGGGCCGGCGTCGTGTGGGCCAACACGTTTAACCGGTTCGATCCGACATCGCCGTTCGGCGGCTACAAGGAGTCGGGCTTCGGGCGCGAAGGCGGGCTCCACGGCCTCCTGGCGTACGTCCGGCTCGAGGATCGCTGATGGCCACTCGTGCCCGTCGCAGCCCGTCACCGGCACGTGACGGCACGTCGCGCGCGGCGGCAGCCCGGGCTGGCGCCGTTGCCGCTTCCGCGGTACCCGCACGGCTCGAGGTGCGCAAGACCTACAAGCTCTACATCGGTGGCGCCTTTCCCCGCACGGAGAGCGGCCGTTCATATCTCGTCGCTGGCGCTGACGGAGCCCCCCTGGCGAATGCCTGCCGGGCCTCGCGCAA
>JAUSJS010000023.1 GCA_030647575.1 Candidatus Limnocylindrales bacterium
TTGGCGACGACCGTGATCGCCGAGGCGACCTGGCGGGCGCTCGACCCGGACGGGAGGACCATGCGTGACATCGACACGCCGGACGACCTGCGCTAGCTGTGATTCCCAGACACGTTGTTGACGAATGAGAGCTTCGCTCCATGGCTTGGGGTGTTTAGCACCCAGACCCGGAGGAAGCTCAGGGGGAGCTGGACCGCCGGTGGTGAGGATCAGCCGCCGAGGTCGGCCGTCTCGTAAACGGGCACCCCCTCGACGATCGTCGCGAGCACCCGCGCGTCCCCGGGGGGCCCCGCGTCCGGACCGAGTAGATCGGTGTCGAGGATCGCCAGGTCGGCGAGCTTGCCGATCTCGATCGAGCCGGTCTCCGTCTCGGTGTGGTTGACGAATGCCGTCCCGGTGGTGAACCCGGCCAGCGCCTCGTCGAAGGTCAGGCGCTCGTCGGGCAGGAACGGCTCCTGCTTTCCGCGGCTGAAGACCGCCACCCGCGTGACCGCGTGCTCCATCTCGAGCAGCGGATTGGCTGACGAGACCGGCCAGTCACTGCCCATCGCGAGGCCCGCGCCGACCCGCAACAGCGAGCGGAAGGGGTATTGCCAGGCAGTTCGCTCGGCACCCAGGAAGGGGATCGTCAGCTCGTCCATCTGGGGCTCGTGGACCGCCCACGCGGCCTGGGCGTTCGCGGTCACGTCGAGCGCGGCGAATCGGCCGATGTCGTCGGGGTGGATGATCTGGATGTGCGCGATGTGGTGGCGATGGTCGGATGGCCCGTTCGCCCGGCGGGCGGCCGCCACGGCGTCCTAGCACTCGCGGACGGCCCGGTCGCCGATCGCGTGGCAGTGGACTTGGAAGCCCTCCTGGTCCAGTCGTGTCACGGCTTCGGCGAGGAGGGCGGGATCGACCATGCTCAGGCCGCTCTTCGTGGTGGGGCGCCCGTCCCGCCCGAGATACGGCTCGAGCACCGCCCCGGTGTATGTCTCGAGGACCCCGTCCTGCATGATCTTCACGCTTGTCGGCCGGAAGCGACCGGCCGGGCCGCGGGCCCGCCGGTCCAGGAGGTCGTCGATCTGCTCGAGGTCGCGGTGGCGGTCCCACCACAGTGCGCCGACCACCCTGGCGGTGAGCTCGCCTGAGGATCCGAGCGCCCGGTAGGCCGCCTCGTCCGTGGGCTCGACGATGGCGTCCTGCCAGGCGGTCAGGCCGAGCGCGTGGAGGTGGCGCTGGCCGGTGCGGAGCCCCTCGGTCATCTCCTCCACGGTGGTCGGCGGGACATGCCTGGACACGAGCGCCATCGCCCCGTCGTGGAGGCTGCCCGTGGGCGCGCCGTCCGGGTCCCGCTCGATTCGCCCGTCGTTCGGGTCCGGGGTGTCCTTGGTCACGCCAGCCAGCTCCAGGGCGCGGGTGTTGACCCAGGCGCTGTGGCCGTCACGGTTCGGGAGATAGGCCGGCCGGTCCGGTACCACCCGGTCCAGGTCCTGGCGGCGGGGCGTCCCGTTCTGGAAGTCGGCCATGTTCCAACCGCCGCCCAGGATCCATGGGCGGTTCGCGTCGGCGGCGTACGCGGCGATGATCGCCAGGTACCCGTCGAGCGACCTGCCGTAGTCGTCGCTGTGGAGCTCGCAGCGGATCATCGCCAGCCCGCCGTGGGTCGGGTGGACGTGGGCGTCGGCGAAGCCCGGGACGGCCATCCCGCCGCGAAGGTCGATGACCCGGGTTACCGGACCGCGGAGCGCGTCCACGCTCCCCTGGTCGCCGACAGCGACGAACCGGCCGTCGCGGATGGCCAGCGCCCCGGCGACCGGTCGGGCCGGGTCGCGGGTCTCCACCCGTCCCCCGGTCACGATCAGGTCCGCCTGCTCCGAGCCGGCGGTGCGTTGGCCCGTGCCCGGGTGGTGCTGGCCCGTGTCGCGTTCTCTCATGGCGGACACGGTGCCAGATGTCGCGCCACCCGGTCCAGCGGGACCGCCGGGCGGGACGGTGCGACCCGCATTCCCCGACGCCAGATGCCCCGGTAGACTGCCAGCAATGACCAGCGTTCACCTGCTCCACGCCGGCTACACCGGCGAGCACACCGCCAGCACGGTCGTCCTGGTGCGGGACGGCGATGCGGCGATCGTCGTCGACCCCGGGATGGTCGCCCGGCGCTCCCTGATCCTCGATCCGCTGTCGGCGCTCGGGGTCGCGCCGGAGGCGGTCACCCACATCTTCCTCAGCCACCATCACCCCGATCACACGGTCAACTGCGCGCTCTTTCCCAATGCCGAGATCGTCGACTTCTGGGCGCGCTACCGCGACGATCTGTGGCTCGATCATGACGGCGACGGCTACCACCTGAGCCCGCGCAGTCAGCTCTGGCTGACGCCAGGTCACAGCGAGGAGGACGCCTCGCTGGTGGTCGAAGCGGACGATGGCGTCTACGCCATGACCCACCTGTGGTGGCATGCCGATCGCACGCCGGAGCTCGATCCCTTCGCCTCGGACCAGGCGGCTCTCGAGCGTGCCCGCGAGCGACTCCTGGCCGCGGCGGACATCGTCATACCGGGCCACGGAGCGCCATTCCGCGTCCGCGGCTGAGACGAGCCGGCGATCGAGCCGGGCACGCTGATCGTCGCCGAGACGCGAGAGCGGCCGCAGCGCCGACTGGATTTCGACAAGGTCCGGGTAGACTCTGCCCGTGCCCGGACCCGTGGCGCTCATCGGCGCCGGAGAATTCCTTCCGAACATGGCCGAATTCGACGCCGGCCTGCTGGCCGCGACAGGTCGGCCGCGACCGCGGGTGGCCATCCTTCCGACCGCCTCATACCCCGACGGGGAGGAGGTCTTCCAGCGCTGGGCGGCCATGGGCGTCGCGCATTTCGGGGAGCTCGGCGCGGAGGTCGAGCCGGTTCTCGTCCGCGATCGGTCGGAGGCTGATGACGCCGCCGCAGCCCAGGCGGTCGGGGAGGCGGACCTGATCTACCTGTCGGGCGGCAGGCCGGCCCACCTGATCCACGCGCTGGAGGAAAGCGCCGTCGGCCGGGCGATCGCGTCTGCTCACCATCGCGGCGCCGTCCTGGCCGGTTGCTCGGCGGGCGCCATGGTGCTGGCCGGCCACGCCTTCGATTTCCGGCTCGGGCTACTGCCCTGGCTGTTGCGCTGGCGTCACGGGCTCGGCTTCGTGCCCGGGGCATCGGTGATGCCGCACTACGACGCCTGGCCGGAACCGATCTGTGCCCTGATCGCGTTCCAGGCGCCGCGTGGGTCGGTCGTCCTCGGGATCGACGAGGGGACGGCGGTGGTCGGCCGGGACGGTGCGTGGCAGGTCCACGGGCGATCGCGGGTCACGGTCTGGCGGGGCCGCCGACGTGATCGCTATCGAGCCGGCGAGGTCTTCCGACTCGACGGGCGCGCCGACTGAGCTGGGGCGGCTGCCCGCCATCCTTGCGCCTTCTCGCCGTCTGCCGCGCCTTCTCGCCGTCTGCCGCGCCTTCCCGCCTCTGCCACGGCTTCCCACCATTTGCCACCCGGGGTGGCGTTAGCAGGCTTCGGCGGGTCGGATTGAGCTGCAACGCCACCGGGCATGGCGTCGCGGCCTGATCTGACCTGCAGGCCCGGGTTCGCGGTGCCGAGTGCCACCCGGGGTGGCGTATGGCAGCTCGCGCCAGGTGCGCCGGCTCGCGCCAGGTGAGCCGGCCCGCGCTAGATGAGCCGGCCCGCGCCAGCCCGCCCGGCCCCGTGCCGCGCCGACTTTCCGTCCTAACCCCAAGGCGCCACGCTTCTGTCAGGCGCAAGGCCCGAATATCAGAGCATGGTCACTCGCGAGAACCTGCGTCGGATGTCGTTCGAGCATCCATCCTCGAGGGATCTGTCGCCTTGGTGCGCCTCAGGACGACATCGACCCGGCCCCCGGAACTCCGCCTGACTATCCGGGCTTGACCGTCCGGAAGCAGTCCGAGCAATAGACCGGCCGGTCCATCCGTGGCTTGAACGGAACCTGCGCCTGGTTCCCGCACGACGAGCAGATGACCGCGAAGTACTCACGCTGAGGTCGGTCGTCGCCGCGCTCATAGCCACGCGGCCCACCGATGTCGCGGACGTCGTACCCGCCCTCGCGGGAGGCTCGACGGCTGGCTCGGCAGCTGGTGCAGCGCTTTGGGTCGCTGACGAACCCCTTCTGGACGTAGTACTCCTGATCGGCCGCCGAATGGATGAACTCCACTCCGCAATCGACACAGGCGAGGGTTCGGTCGAGGTATGTCACGATGCTCCTCCGAGACGCGTTGATCTGCACAGGTGCGCCGCGTCGGGGCGACCGCATCGGCGGACGGGATGTGCGTGGTCTGGCAAAGAGAGCCGGGGCCGCGCGACCCAGGTGCCGATGTGGAGTCCCTGTCTCGGGGCGCACCGGTGTAGTGACCGGCAGGATACAACGGCTCGCCGAAACAGGCCGCCGGCCGCCGAACGGGCCGGTCGCAGTGACACCGTACCTGTCACAATGCCTGCCGACAGTGGGATCAGCGAGCGGGGAGTCATGGGGGCGCCTCGCTCGCGTCACGTCCGACTCGATGCGGGTGGGGTGTGGCAGACTCCACGCTGGGACGTCCGGACCGTGACAGCCAGGGAGGCGCGCCGCACCACCGGATGCTGAGGCTCATCCATACCGCCGACGTCCATCTGGGCGCGCGACACGCCGATCTCGGCGAGCAGGCGAGCGCCCAGCGGGAGCGACAGTTCGCGGCCTTCATGGCCGCCATCGATCTCGCCCTTGCCGAGAAGGTCGATCTATTCCTCGTCGCCGGTGACCTGTTCGACTCGAACGTCCAGCCGCGCCGCTCGGTCGAGCGCGTCGCCGCCGAGCTGAAGCGCCTCGTCGAGGCGAAGATCCGGACGGTCATCATCCCGGGCACCCACGACGTCTTTGACCGGGCATCGATCTATCGCGCCTACGACCTGCCGGCCCTCGCCGGCGACGGCCCGAACGACGACTTCGTAACGGTCCTCGATCCCGACCATCCCTCCGTCCATCTCGCGGCCTGCGATGTGGTCGTGCACGGGCGGGTCTTTCCCACCAAGCGCGCTCCGCACAGCCCACTCCAGGGGCTCGACGCGGCCACCGACCAGATCCCCGCGACGTGGCGGATCGGGATGGTCCACGGAGCGATCGCCATCCCGGGCAAGACCGATCGCGACGAAGTCGTCATCACGACCGAGGAGATCGCCGCGACCAACCTCGACTACCTCGCCCTGGGCCACTGGCACTCCGCCCAGACGGGTAAGGCGGGCACGGTCACCTACGCCTATGCCGGCGCCCCCGAGCCCGTGGCCCTCGACCAGGACCGAGCCGGCAAGGTTCTGCTCGTGGAGCTCAACGAGCGCGACGGCGCCCGGACGGTCACGGTCGAGGAGCGCCAGGTCGGCAAGACCCGCTTCGAGCGACACGAGCTGGATGCCGGCGCCCAGACCAGCCAGCCCGCCCTGATCGAATCGCTCCGTTCCCTGGCCGATCCGGATCTCGTCCTCGATGTCCGGCTGGTCGGCGTCCGACCGGACGAGCTCGATCTCGACGTCGAGGAGATCGAGACTGCCCTTGCACCGGTCTTCCTGAAGGTCCGGGTCCGCGATGCCTCGCTGGCGGCGCTGACCGAGGGCGCGCTCCCGTCGCCCGACACGATTGCCGGCGCGTTCATCCGCGACCTCGAGGCCCGGATCGCGGAGCTCGAGGCGAGCGCTGCCGAAGCCGAGGCGGCCGAGCAGCGCGACGCACTCCGGCTCGGTCGCTTGCTGCTGGCTGGGCACGAGGTCTCGTTGTGAGGGTCCGCAAGCTCAGCGCCCGCGACTTCCGCCGCTACCGCGCGCTCGATATCACCTTCGCGCCGGGCCTGACCGTCGTACGCGGCCCGAACGAGTCCGGCAAGACAACCGTCCAGCGCGCCCTCGAGCTGGTCCTGACCCGTCGGGTCACCAGCACCGCCGCCGAGATCGAGGCGCTCCGTCCGTGGGATGCGCCGCCGACCGCGCGCTCGGTCGTGTCGATCGAGTTCGAGCAGGACGACGAGGACGGGCGCAAGACCGGCACGGTCGAGAAGACCTTCGCCGGTGGGAAGGGGACGGTTCGGCTCGATTACGACGGCCAGGCAATCTCCGATCCGACCCTCGCCGACCAGGTGCTGGCCGAGCTGACCGGAATCCCGACCGAGGGCTTTTTCCGGTCCACCGCGTCGGTCCATCACTTCGAGCTGAGCGACCTGTCGCGTGACGAGGGCGCCCTGCGCGACCGCCTCCAGGCGTCGATCAGCGGCGCCGACCGGGGAACAAGCCGGGCCCGCAAGAAGCTCGAGCGAGCGCTCCACGACCTGACGACCAAGGGCGAGCGGAACCCCGGACAGCTCAAGGTGGCCGACCAGGCCGTCGCCCAGGCGCAGGC
The DNA here is from genome assembly GCA_030647575.1 of Candidatus Limnocylindrales bacterium. Lineage (GTDB taxonomy): Bacteria > Chloroflexota > Limnocylindria > Limnocylindrales > CSP1-4 > SPCO01. Next base: position 6,401 of record JAUSJS010000023.1, read on the forward strand.
GGCTCTCGAGCAGGGTGAGCTGGCCCTGGCGCAGCTCGAGGGCGACCGGGACACGCTGTCGGGCGCGCGCGACCGGCGGGCAGATACCGAAACCGCCCTGGTCGAGCGTCGCAGCATGCTCGAGAAGGCTCGCCAGGCCGAGCGGATCACGGCGGAGCGCAGCGCGGCCACGGAGCGCTATGAGCGGAACCGCCAGGCGGTCGACGTCGCCGCCGAGATCGACGGGCTGACGTCCAGCCATCCATCGCCCAGCCCGCTGCCGGTCATCCGCTCGACGGTCGAGCGCCTGCGAACGCTCGACACCCGAATCCGCGAGCTCAATGCGGCGCTCTCCGGCGAGGTCGCGGTCTCATTCGAGCTCAAGCCGGCAGCGACCTGGCAGCCGTTGTCGCGCCTGTCGGTCGCACTGGTCCTCATCGGGCTCGTGGTGGCCGGCGGCTCGTTTGCCGCCGCGGCTTTCGGCATCGCCGACTTCGGGGCCGCGCCCAAGCAGATCGGGGCGGGGATCGCCGTCATCGGCCTGGCCTTCGCCGGGGTGGCGTTCTGGCTGCGACGCAACGACACGATGCAGGGCCAGCTGCGCGATGTGGAGATCGACCGGCGGCTGCGCGGGCGCTCCGAGATGGAGGCCGAGCTGCGCCTGACCGAGGCCGGTCTGGAACAGCATCTCGGCACGCTCGGGCTCGCCGACCTGGCCGAGGCTGAGGATCTGCTCAGTCGCGAGGAGGCCCACGTGGCCCAGATCGATCGGCTGGAGGCGCAGCTCGACGGTCTGGTCGGCAAGGAGCCGCGCGAGACGCTGCCGGTACTGCGCGACGCCGCCGCGCTGGAGATCGAACAGAAGACCAGCGCGCTCGACGCGCTCGGCCCGATCGCCAAGGAGCCGCGCGCCCGCGAGCGGCTCGAGGTCGAGGTACGCACCTCCGAGGACGCGCTCGGACGGGCGCGTGACGACGAGGCCAACGCGCGGGCGCGCGTCGAGGCCAATGCCGTCGACGCCGAACAGGTCGCCGGGCAGGCCGAGCGCCTGGCGATGTGGCAGGAGCAGCTGGGCGCGCTCCAGCGCCGGCAGCGCGTCTACGCCGCGACCCTCGCGGCGATCGATCGCGCCGAGCAGGCGACGATGAAGACCGCGACACGCTACCTCGAGGCCCACATGGTCCGCGACCTGGCCACCGCGACCGACGGCCGCTACCGCCGCGTCCGGGTCGACGATCGGTCGCTCGACATCGAAGTCTACGCACCCGAGCGGGGCGACTGGGTCCCGGTCACCGCGCTCAGCCAGGGCACTCTCGATCTCGTCTACCTGATCGCTCGACTCGGGCTCGTCCGCCTGGTCACCGGCGACCGCCGGCCGCCGCTCGTGTTCGATGACCCGTTCGTCACCCTCGACAACACCCGGGCGGCGCGTGCCCTGGAGTTGCTCAAGGCGCTCGCCTCAGACTTCCAGGTCATCTACCTCACCACCTCGGATCGCTACGACGCGGCCGCCGATGCCGTCGTCGAGCTGCTCGGGCCCACCGCCGTCGACCGCGCGCCCGCCGGGCAGCCAGCCTGAGCGACCTGCTCTCCGGCGAGACGGCGACCGTCCTCCTCGGACTGGTGGCCGCGGCGACCTGGGGTTCTGGCGATTTCGGCGGCGGCATGCTCGTCCGGCGCACCCCCGTGCTCGGGGTCGTCCTGGTCTCGCAGCTGGTCGGGACCGCCATCGCGCTGGTCCTCGCGCTCGTCCGCGGGGAGACGATGCCGCTGCCCGCCGACATTCCCTGGAGCATCGCCGGCGGCCTGAGCGGCGGGATCGGGATCGTGGCGCTCTATCGCGGGCTCGCGGTCGGCCGGATGGGGGTCGTGGCGCCCGTCACTGGCGTCCTTGCGGCGGCGATCCCGGTCGTGTTCGGCGTTCTCCTCGAGGGTCTGCCCACGGCGTTGGTCGTGATCGGGATCGGCCTGGCGGTCGTCGCCGTCGTCCTCGTCTCGCGCGTCGACGATGGGCGCGCTGGTCCGTCCGGGCTGGGCCTCGCACTGGTCGCCGGTGTCGCGATCGGCGGATTCGGAGTGGCGATCAGCCAGCTCAGCGATGGGCATGCCTTCGGACCACTGACGATCATCCGGGCGACCGAGGCGCTGCTGATCGCCGCGCTCGTGGTTCTTGGGCGGCAGGCCTGGCGCGCCGATCGGCGGCTGCTCCCGGCGATGGCCGGCGTGGGCGTGCTGGACATGGCCGGCAACGCCGCCTTCATCCTGGCGGTCCAGGCGGGCTCGCTGGCGGTCGCGGCGGTTCTCTCGTCGCTCTACCCGGTTACGACGGTCATCCTGGCCAGCGTCGTGCTGGGCGAGCGGGTGACCCGATCACACGCGGCCGGAATCGCCCTGGCCGTCGGCGCGATCGCCTGCATCGCGGTGGGCTCGTCGTAGGTCCGGCGGCTGTGGTCGCGAGGTCGCGCGCCCGCCGTCGCCCGCCCGACGTGGCGTGGCCGCCGACCGGCGCAGAGCGCATCGACGAGGCTCGTGGGCAAAGCCGGGTCCAGGAGCGGGCGCCGGCGACCTGTGGCGCGGTACCGCCATGACACCGCGATCAACGCTTGCCTGGCTATCGGTGTCGTGCTCGTCGTCGCAGCTTGTAGTGCAGGAGGCTCGAGATGCAGTCATCCGCGGAGGTACGGGGGACGATGCTCCGCTTCTACGAGCAGTTGAGCGCGAAGGACGTCGCGAGCTTAGACCGGCTGGTGTCATCCGATCCGGCGACACTCGTCATCGGCACGGCCCCCGGCGAATGGGTGACCGAGCGGGACCGCCTCCGGTACGGGTTCGAGGTCGAGGGCCTGGGGATCGAGCCGGGACCGTCAGCGACCGGTCATGAGCGCGGCGATGTCGGCTGGTTCGTCGACGAGCCCACCTACATCTTTCCGGACGGCTCCCGGATGCAGTCTCGCATGACCGCGATCCTCCAGCGCGAGGACGGTGACTGGAGGATCGTCCACATGCACGTCTCCGTCGGCGTCGCGGATGAGGAGGTGGTCGGGCTTCAGGCGCGCTGGGGCCGCTGACGCCCCAGCACCGATGAATGGCCGGGCGGTCACGACGTCACTCGGCGCAGCACGACAGCTTGGTCACGTCCTTGCGGAATGCCTGGGCGCCGATCTTGAGGGCTTCGCTCATCGTCGGGTAGACGTGGATGAGATCGATGAAGTCATCGATGGTCGCCTTGAAGTGCATCGCCATCGCCGCCTCGTGGATCACCTCGGCCGCCGATTCGCCGATCATGTGGACGCCCAGGATTCGCTCATCGATCGTCGACGCGATCATCTTCAC
>JAUSJS010000202.1 GCA_030647575.1 Candidatus Limnocylindrales bacterium
GCCGACGAGGTCGATCTGATCAACCCGCACGGGACCTCGACACCGCTCGGCGACAAGCGCGAGGCCGAGGCGATCCGGACGGTCTTCGGGTCGCGCGCGAGCGCATCGGCGCGGGCCGTCGCCATCAGTGCCACCAAGTCCATGACCGGCCACATGATGGGCGCCGCCGGCGCCTTCGAGGCGTTCGCGACCGTGAAGTCCGTGGCCGAGCAGTGCGCGCCCGCGACGATCAACTACCGCGACCCCGACCCGGAGTGCGACGTCTGGGTGGTCAGCGAGACGACCTCCATGCCGATCCGCTACGCACTATCGAACAACATCGGCCTGGGCGGCCACAACGGCGCGATCATCTTCAAACGTTACGAAGGGGATTGACGGCTATCACGCCTTGGCGGCCGATCGCCGCGTTGACCCCTGCGCGCGTCGCTCCCGCACCTCGGGGTGCGCTCGCTTCCGAGCTCTGGGTCGCCTTGCGCTCGACCACCCATGCGTGACGAACGCAGTAACTACAATCGCCAGAGCCCAAGCTTGAGGAGTTCCGTTGCCTGAACAGGATCCCGCACGTCGTGCGGTGGTGACCGGTCTCGGGGCGATCATGCCGATCGGCAATGACTTCCCGACCTACTGGTCGAACCTGACGGCGGGCGTGACCGGGACCCGGCGGATCGCCAGTTTCGACACCGCGGGCCACGAGGTGCAGATCGCCGCCGAGGTGATCGGCTTCGATCCGACGACGGTGATGGATCCCAAGATGGCCCGGCGGATGAGCCGCTTCATCCATCTGGCGATGGGCGCCGGCAAGGAAGCCGTGCGCGACTCGGGGATCGACTTCGAGGCGATGAGCCCGGAGGAGCGCGACCGGGTCGGGGTCGTCGTGAACACCGGCGGTGGCGGCATTGAGCAGATCATCGACGGCACGCACGTCCACGACGCGAAGGGGCCGCGCTTCGTCAGCCCATTTGCGGTGCCGGCCCTGTCGGGCTCGATGGCGGCCTGCATGCTGTCGATGGAGTACGGGCTGTGCGGACCGGTCATCACCCAGGTCGCCGCGTGCGCCACCTCGGTCATCGCCTTCCACGATGCGCTCCGCCTGATCCAGACGGGCGAGTGCGATGTCGTCCTGACCGGCGGATCGGAGGCCCCGGTCTGGCCGATGGGCGTCGCGGCGCTCTCCAACATGACCGCGCTCTCAAAGCGAAACGATTCGCCCGAAACCGCGTCTCGGCCGTTCGATGCGACCCGTGATGGATTCGTGCTGGGCGAGGGAGCCGGCGTCGTCGTGGTCGAATCGCTGGCCCACGCGCGGACCCGCGGCGCCACCCCGATCGTCGAGATCCTGGGTGGGGCGCTGACCGCCGACGCGTTCCACATCAGCGCGCCGGAACCCACTGGCCGCGGTCAGACCCGGGCGATGACCCTGGCCCTGCGCCACGCGGGCGTCGCCCCTGACGAGATCGACTACATCGTCGCCCACGGCACGGCGACTCAGCTCAACGACGTAGCGGAGACACGGGCGATCAAGGCGGCCTATGGCGCCCACGCACGGAAGGTGGCGGTCAGCTCGCCGAAATCGATGATCGGCCACCTGGTCGGCGCGGCGGGGATCGCCTCCGCGCTGGCGGCGATCGGCGCCATCCGCGACGGGATCATTCCGCCGACGGCTAATCTGCACACGCCCGATCCCGAGTGCGACCTCGACTACGTGCCGCTCACCGCGCGCAGAGCCAGGGTGGAGACCGCCGCGATCAACGGCTTCGGATTCGGCGGCCAGAACGCGGTGGCCGTCTTCCGCCGGGTGGTCGACTAGCTCGACGCTCCTCGCAGCCGGCGACCCTCGTAGCCTTCGATCGCGGCGACGTAGGCTGGCGACAGGGCGACGGGAAGCGCCGACGCGTAGTCGTAGCGGACCAGGATCGACTCGCTGACCGCGACCAGCCGCGGCTCCTCGCCCTGCACGCAGGCCAGCAGTCGGTGCTCCAGGGTGAACGATGAGCGCCCGATCCGGCTGGCTCGAGTCTCGACGGTCACGATCTCGCCGTGGAACGCCTGGGCTCGGTAGGTGATCCTGGCCCCGGCCAGGATCAGGCTTTCGGCGCCTGCGGTGCCCAGCGCGATCGGCTCCCCGGTGATGTCGGTCCAATAGCGGATCCGGGCGATTTCGCAGTAGGTCAGGTAGACGGCGTTGTTGACGTGGCCCATGGCGTCGGTGTCGGCGAAGCGAACGACGATCTCCACCCGATGGCGGAACGGTCCGGTCAGGTCGCGAGGATCCGGCTCGGCGGGAGCAACGTGATCGTGCATGGCCAGGAGTGTACGGGCGGCGACCGCGGAAGGGGCTGGTCGTGGGGCCCGGGCTGCGTCACACTCGCGCGCATGGATGAGCCCGTTGCGATCAGGACCACGTTCGCCGGGCGGTGGGGTCCGGTCTTCATCGCGGCCACGGACCGCGGCGTCGTCGCCATCGAGTGGCTGACCACGGAGGAGGCCTTCGACGCGGCGGTGTCTCGCCGGCTCGGCGGGCGGGTCGTCCCCGCCGGAACCGTGCGATCGAAGGGCCAGCGTGACAAGCACCTGGCCAACGGGGTCAAGTGGGTCGAGGCCTTCCTGTCCGGTCGCCCCGCCAAGAACAGCCCGCCGATCGACCTGGCCGACCGGCCGGCCTGGGACCGGCACGTCCTGGAGGCCGTGGCGGCGATCCCGTGGGGTCAGACGGCGAGCTACGGCCAGATCGCGTGCCGGATCGGCTCACCCCGCGCGGCCCGCGCCGTGGGTGGTGCGATCGGGCGTAACCCGATCATGTTCCTGATCCCCTGTCACCGGGTCATCGCCTCTGATGGAACGCTCGGCGGCTGGGGCGGTGGCCGATGGGGCGCCCAGACGCACCGCCTCCGGAACAAGCGCGACATGCTCCTGCGCGAAGGCGTCACGGTGGCCCCACCGGCCCCCTAGACTCGGCCGACCGTCACCCCGATCGATCGCCTGGAGACCGATGACGACTGCTGCGACGCCCGCTCCCTCCATGTTTGCGGTGTTCCGCAAGCGGGACTTCAGCCTCCTCTGGCTCGCCCAGCTGGTCTCGACTGCCGGTTCCGCCCTGACCGATCTGGCGGCCGGGATCTGGGTCTACCGCGAAACCGGCTCCGCGCTGGCGGTCGGGCTGACGCTGATGGCGACGGCCGTCCCGAGCCTGATCGTCGGGCTGCTGGCCGGCGTCTACGTCGACCGGCACGACCGCAGGCAGATCATGATCGTGACCTGCCTCGTGCAGGCCGTGATCGTCGCCGGGCTGGCCGTGGTGATCGGCATCGAGTCGATCGCGGTGGTCGGGCTCTATGGCCTCATCCTGCTCAACGCCGGAGTCAGGCAGTTCTTCGACCCGGCGCACGACAGCCTGATCCCGGAGCTGGCCAGCGACGAGGAGCTCTTCTCGGCCAACTCGTTCCTGTCGATCGCCTCGTTCGGGTCCACCGCGATCGGCTTCGCGGCCGCCGGACTCCTCGCGAGCACCGTGGATCTGTACTGGGCATTCATCATCGACTCGGCGACATTCGTCTTCTCGGCCGGCTGCATCGCCCTGATGGGCCGTCACCCGATGCCCGCGCCGGAGGAGGAGGCAAGCGTCGCCGTCGTCATCGCGAACTTGCGTGCCGGCTTCGCGACGTTGTTCGGCACACCGATCATCCGATCGCTATTCGTCGTTGGCGCCCTGATGTTCTTCTCGTTCGGCCTGTGGAATGTCCTCTTGCTGCCAATGTCCATCAAGGTCCTTGGGGCGACCGAGTTCGAGTACGGCCTCCAGGAGGGTCTCACCTCGGTCGGCTTCGTCGTCGGGTCCTTCTTCATGGCGAGGTTCGCGCGACGGCTGCCCGAGCCCGCCTGGATCGCCGTCGCCATGTTCGGCATGGGCGTGAGCGGCATCTTCTACGGCCTCGCGACGTCTATCCCGATCGCGATCCTGCTGGTCATGATCTCGGGCTTCTTCAACTCGCCGTCGTCGGTCTCGCGGGCGACGCTCCTGCAGCGGAACACCCCTCGCGACATGCGCGGCCGGGTCTTCTCGGCCTTCTACGTCATGCGCGACGTCATCTTCCTGTTCGGCATGGCCGGGGCTGGTCTCGCCGACATCATCGACATCCGCGTGATGATCGTGGCGGCTTCGTCACTCCTGATCGTGTCGGGGCTGTTCACACTCGTGGCGCCCGGACTCAGTGTTGCCACCTGGCGAGCCGCCACCGCGCGCCTTCAGGCCGCGGGCGCGGCCCCGTCCATGGCCACCATTCCGCTTCGGGCGGCGACCCTGGCCGACTTCGACCGGTTGGCGGCCCGCCTCGGGCCGTTGGGCCAGCTCTCCCCCGAGCAGCGCTCGTCGTTCATTCGAAGCGCGACGATCCGCGAGGTCCCAAGCGGGACGCGGATCGTGGAGCACGGCGACATCGCGTCGTCCGCCTATTTCATCCTCGACGGCTCGGCGACCGCCGGGATCCCCGCCGGAGACAGCTTTCGCGGGCTCTCGACGATGGGCGCCGGCGACTTCTTCGGCGAGATCGCCGCGCTCACGGGCAGCCCGCGCACCGCGGACGTGATCGCCGACTCGGACACCACGCTGCTCGAGGTCCCGGCTGAATCCCTGCGGGCGACGATGGTCGTCCCTGAGGTCCAGCGCCTCGTCCACGCAACATTGACGACCCGGCTGCTCCGGACCGAAGCCGCGGACCTGCCGCGGTTGGCCGGTGTCGACCAGGAATCGCTGCGTGACCTGCGCACGCCACGGCCCTCAGTCGACGTCCTGCAGCGCACCTACCACGAAAGCGAGGGTGTCAGCTAGCCGAGAGACACGAGGTCGCGACGTGGCGGGCGGCGGCGCGACCAGATTCGGTCATCGACGGGCGGCGGCGGCCAGCCGGCGAGGATTCGGAATGACCAGGTCGTCGCCCTCAAAACGAAGCAGACCCTGGGCGACGAAGTCGGCGAGCAGGCGGTTGACCGACTGACGTGACCCGCCGATCATCCCGGCGAGCTCGCCCTGGGTGTAGGGCCAGGGAAGGCGGACCTCGGCGGATGGGACGCGCTCATCGTCGCTGTCCACCTGGCGCAGGAGATGGCGAGCCAGCCGTCCCGGCAGGTCCAGGAAGTGGAGATCCTCCACCTGCGCGGTCAACCGCCGGATCTCGGCCGCAAGCGCGGACAGCAAGACACGCCGAAGGTCGGGTTCCGAGTCGACCAACCGGTCGAACGGCTCGCGGCGGAGAACGAGCGTCTCGACCGAATCCATGGCGATCGCGTTGGCGGAGCGAGGAGCGCCATCGAGCAGGGCCAACTCGCCGAAGAAGCCACCCGGACCGATGGTGGTCAGGATCGCCGGCTCGGTACCATCATCGGCGCTCAACGTGATCTTGACCGAGCCGCTGGCCACGACGAACAGGGAATCGCCGGGGTCGTCGGCATGGAAGATGACCTCATCGCGCCGGTAGCGGCGCGAGCGCAAGGCGGCGGTGAGCAGGTCCAGGGTCCGTTCGTCGAGCGCGGCAAACAGCCGGCAGGCGGCCAGGGCGTCACGAGCCAGCGGATCTGGAGTCGGCGTCCGGACCATGGGGCCATCGTACGCGGGCCGGGCCAGCACGCGTTGCCCCATGGGTCGGCCCACGAGGTCGCTAGACTCCGGTGCGTGGAGGCGACGATCTGTCCGAGCTGCGGCGCCGAGACCGTTTCGGCCTTTCGGCTCTGCGGCGCCTGCGGCACGCCGGTGGAGGGGGCACTGGCCGTCGAGGAGATCCAGCGCTTCGCCACAGTGGTCACGTCGGATCTCAAGGGCTCAACGGCTCTCGGTGAGCGACTCGATCCGGAATCACTGCGCGAAGTGCTCACCCTCTATTTCGACGAAATGCAAGCCGTCTTCCAATCGCACGGCGGAACGATCGAGAAGATCATCGGGGATGCCATCGTTGCCGTCTTCGGGCTTCCAGTCCGCCACGACGACGACGCCCTTCGAGCGGTGGAGGCGGCCAGCGAAACCCAGCGCGTCCTGGCCAGCCTGAACGATCGGCTCGAACTCGCTTGGGGCGTCCGGCTCGTCGCGCGAACCGGCGTTGCGACCGGTGTCGTCGTCTTTGGCCAGGCGAGCCTCGGCCAGCACGTCCTGACCGGTAACACGATGCAGACCTCGTCGGCGATGGAGCAGCACTCGCCGCCGCTCGAAGTTCTGATTGCCCAATCGACCTACGACCTCGTCCGCGATTCGGTGACCGTCACGCCTGCCGATCCCGTGACCCCGAAGGGGATGAGGGCTCCCGTGCCGACCTACCGCCTTGTCTCCGTCGTCGCGCGGCCGGAGGCAGGGCAGGCGCGGGCCGACACGGCCGCTGCCTGGCTCCAGTTGTGTCCGGCATGCGGTCAGGAGAACCCGGAGGCGTTTCGCCAGTGCGGGATGTGCGGATCGACGCTGGTCGCAAAGGCCCAGTTCCGCGAGAGCCGCAAGACGGTCACGATCGTGTTCGCCGATCCGAAGCCCTCCATGCTGAACGGCGAGCGGCCGAGCGCCGAGGCCCTGCGCGACGTGATGTCTCGCTACTTCGAGGCCATGAAGAGCGCGCTCGAACAGCACGGGGGGACCGTCGAGAAGTTCATCGGCGATGCGGTCATGGCCGTCTTCGGCCTCCCGGTGCGCCACGAGGACGACGCCGTCCGGGCCGTGCGCGCCGCCCTCGACATGCAGGCCGCGCTGCCCGCGCTCAACGAGGACTTCGCGCGGGCGTGGGGCGTTCGGCTGATGAACCACATCGGCGTGAACACGGGCGAGGTCATTGCCGGCGACGCGAGCCTCGGCCAGCGGCTCGTGACCGGCGACGCCGTGAATGTCGCAGCTCGCCTCGAGCAGGCGGCCGGTCCGGCCGAGGTCATCATCGGCGAACTGACCTACCGCCTGGCAAAACACCAGGCGGAGGTCGAGGCGATCCCGCCCCTGACGCTCAAGGGCAAGGCCGAACCGGTCCCCGCCTACCGGTTGCTCGCCGTCCGCGACCGGTCGGTCGAGACGACGGAGACGGCGCCCTTCGTCGGGCGCGAGGTGGAAATGGCCCGGCTGTCGGAAGCTCTCACCGACGCCGAGGGGCGCCGGGTGAGCCGGCTGCTTGCGGTGGTGGGGGATGCGGGCGTCGGGAAATCCCGGCTCATCAAGGAGTTCGCCGATCGTGCCAGCGAGGGCGCGCGCGTCGTCCGCGGGCGCTGTCTCCCGTACGGCGACGGCATCACGTTCTGGCCGCTCGCGGAGGTCGTACGTGAGGCCGCCGCCATCGCGGGCGACGACACGCTAGAGGTGGCGATCGGCAAGCTCGGGGCGCTCCTCGAACGCGAGGGATCCGATCCGTCCGAGCGCCAGGCGGTCGTCGACCGTGTCGCCGCCGTCATCGGCCTCTCGTCGGCGCAGTTCCCGGTGGCCGAGCTGTTCTGGGGCGCGCGGAAGCTGCTCGAGGCGCTGGCGCGGGTTCGGCCGCTCGTCGTGCTCGTCGACGACATCCACTCGGCGGAGCAGACGTTCCTCAACTTGCTCGACCACCTGGTGGAGGCCATACGGGAGGCGCCCGTCCTGCTCCTCTGCTCGGCTCGCCACGAGCTGCTCGAGGGCCACGCGGAGTGGTCCGAGAGCCACGCCGGCGAGCTCATCGTCCTCGAGCCCCTGTCCGATGCCGACTCCGGCCTGATCATCGAGCAGCTCCTCGGCCAGGCCGGTCTCGACCCCACGGTAGTCGGGCGGATCACCGCGGCGGCCGAGGGGAACCCCCTGTTCGTTGAGCAGATGGTGTCGATGCTCATCGACACCGGCGTCCTCCGGCGCGAGGGAGAGACGTGGGTGGCGTCGGCCGCCAGCGAGATCAGCGTCCCGCCGACGATCCACGCCCTGCTCGCCGCGCGTTTCGACTCGCTCGGCGTCGCGGAGAAGGCAGTCCTGGAGCCGGCATCAGTCATCGGCCTGTCGTTCCCGGTGCCGGCCATGGTCGCGCTCGTTGACGAGACCGCGCGGCCGTCGATCCCGACCATCCTCACGTCGCTCGACCGGAAGCAATTCGTCAAGCCGACGACGCTCGACGAGGACGAGGCCTTCAAGTTCGCTCATCTCCTCGTCCGCGACACCGCCTACGGCTCGCTCCTCAAGCGGGCGCGGGCGTCCTATCACGAGCGGTTCGTGGACTGGGCAGAGCGCGTGAACGCGGAGCGCGGTCGAGCCCAGGAGTTCGAGGAGATCCTCGGCTATCACCTCGAGCAGGCGTACCGTTACCGTTCGGAGCTGGGCGTCGTCGACGAGGCGGCGAGGGAAGCCGGCAGGCGTGGCGCGTCGAAGCTTTCGTCCGCCGGCCGGCGCGCATTCCTTCGTGGAGATGCTCCCGCCGCCGCGAGCCTATTGCGGCGTGCGCGCAACCTGCTACCCGTCGGCGGCCGCGAAAGCATCGAGCTCGGCAGTGAACTTGCGGAGGCGCAGATCGAACTCGGGCAGTTCGACGAGGCGGTCGCGACTCTCGATCTGACCTCCCAGGCGGCCGAGGATTCCGAAAGCTCGGACCTGGCGGCCCGAGCCGATTTGGTGCGCCTCCAGCTCACGTTCTACACCACGGGCTCGGCAGGAGAGGCGGACAACGCCGTCGCTCGAGTGCGCGCGGCGATCGACATCCTCGAGGCAAAGGACGATCGGGCCGGTCTCGCGCGCGCCTGGCGCCTGCTGGCCGCGATCTACGCGACTGCAGGCCACTACGACAAGGCGTCTGATGCCGATCTACGACTCATCGATTTCGCCCGGGACATCGGGGAACAGCGCTTGGCGGCGCGCGGCGCCGTCGGGTATGCGTTCACCATCCTCCACAACGCGACCCCCGTGGCTGCGGCACTCGCGAAATGCGAGGAACTGATCCCCGAGGTCCGCGCCGATCGCAAAGCGGAGGCGGACATCCTCGGCGTCGTCGCCCAGTTGCACGCGATGGAGGGGCGGTTCGAGCAGGCACGAGAGCTGTACCGAATGGGCAGGGAGCTCGTCTCGGACCTGGGCCCGAGCGTGACAGGCGCTTCTGCGTCCCTCGAAGTGTCACGCGTCGAGATGCTCGCCGGCGACCCGGCCGCGGCCGAGCGCGAGCTTCGGCGGGACTACGACACGCTCACCGCGATGGGTGAGTCGTACTACCGCTCGAGTGTCGCCGCGTTCCTCGCCCATGCGGTCTTCGCGCTAGGACGGCACCCCGAGGCACTGGAGCTCTCGAGAGTGGCGGAGGGGCTCGCGGATCAGGACGATGTGCTCAGCCAGGTCGCGTGGAGAACAGCCAGGGCGAAGGCCCTGAGCGTGGATGGCGGGACCAAAGAGGCCATCTCGCTAGCATCGGAAGCGGTACGGATCGCAGCCGCGAGCGCAGATATCGAGCAACACGCGGACGCGCTGATGGATCTCGCCGAGGTCGTGGGAAGGTCTGGAGATGCAGGAACGCGAGAGATCCATGTCAGAGAAGCACTTGCGCTGTACCGCAGAAAGGGTGACCTCGTGCAAGCCGCGCTCGCGGAGGATCTCCTGGTGCGAACTCCAGCCGTCGGTACTACCTAGAACTTGTACCCCCCGTTGTGCTTCGTCACGAACTGGAGGACGAGCGTCCGCATTCCGTCGGCGTCCGGTTTACTGAGCGTCGCGCTCATGAAGCACCGATCGAGACTCGTGAGAGTAGTGGCGACGTCCGTACCGCACCGAGTGCTCTTCGTGCCCCAGGAGAGGATCCAGTCGGGAACGGTCGGATCCGTCCCGTAGTGGGCGACGAACGCCTTGCTGAGCGTGTACGTCGTCGGCACCAGCGCGGTCAGCGTGACTGCCAGGAACGGGCTGCTCAAGAACTCGGTCGAGGTGCCGCTGAGCCCGTTCTGGACGGTGACGGTGGTCTCCACCGGCTGGCAGGTGAGTCCGAAAGGACACGTGTAGATGAAGGTGGTCGCCGTCGTGTTGTCCTCGGCGATCGAGACAAGGTTGCCGCCGGCCGATTGGGTGAAGTCGAGCTTCGTCTGGAGCTTGTTGGAACCCCCGACGGCGTTCGTGGAGAAGGTCTTCGCGGCCTGTCCGGGCGCGACGAACGTGCTCAGCTCGTCCGGGTTGGCGGCCTGGACCTGAAACTCGCCCGAAAATGCCTCGAAGAGCTGGAGGTTGGAGCCGTTCTCGTTGTTCGTCGTCACCTGGGCGCTGAACAGGTTCGTCTGGGTCGTGTCGAACGCCGATGAGACGGCGACGACGACGAAGAAGCTCCGGATCGCCCCGGCCGCCAGGTTTTCGAAGTTGCAGCTCACGCCGGTGACCGTAGGTGTGCCCACCTTGGAGCAGGCGCCCGCGTCGGTCTCGCCGATATCGGTGATCTTCAGACCCGACGTGAGTGGTGACCCCGGGACGGGGAACGACAGGAGGGTGTGCGCGATCGTCTGGTTGTCGGCGTTCAGGACCTGGATCGGGACTGCCGTCGAGAACCCGGCGTTGACCGGAGTCGGAAGAAGCTTCCCCGCATTGTCAGGGATGCCGTCCGGAACGGTGACGACTGGGTCGCTGCCATTGGTGACGTTATCGATGATGGTGCCGGTCGAGTCGACCAGGTTCGTCCCGATGTAGAGGATCCGCGAGTTGGCGCCGGTGACGGTGCCGCTGGCCAGCACTGACATGGCGAACAATGACGCCGTCATGATCCCCGTCAACTTCCGCCAGGTCCGCGCTCGGCGGCTCCCCTCAGTTGCGCGCATGTGTTCTCCCTCAGTCCGATCCACCCCGCCGGACCGGAAATCACTCCCTACGAACGTAGTACGAAAGTCCTGTCGCCGGAGCGTGCGACAGGGTCTTCCCGGTGTCAAGTCAACTACCCGACAGCGGTGCACTGATGCACCGGACAGCAGGTCAGCTGCGCGGGATTGGCCGCATCGGATAAACACCGATCACGATCGGCGTCCGCGGATCGAGCGACAGCTCGTAGCCGATTTCACCCGTGCGCAGGAGCTCGCCGAGCAGGTTCCCCTCGTGCGTCGGGAGACCGACAAAGATCCATCCCGGATTGAGCCGGACCGGGGTCACGTCGTCGTCGTCGCCATTGATGCTGAAGCGGCGTCGCAGCTCGTGCATTGGCACGTAGGGACGGCTCTTGATGAAGCGCCGCAACTGCGGCGCGGTGCACGGAACCGTTCGATCCCCGTTCGGCTGCTGGGCAGGCGAAGCCGATTCCAAGGGCGCCATCGGGGCGTCGGGGGCAGCGGGGGCGGGGGCAGCGGTCGCGTCCGGACCCACCGCGCGAGCGGCCACCCGTGGCGCCGCGACGGGCGAGTCGGCTGCGACCTCATCGGTGCGATCGGCTTGCGCGGCGGCATGACGTTGTGCGGCCGGGGCGGTCATCGGAGGCTGCGGTCGGACGGGACCTTGCTGCCCGGGTCCGCGCTGGCCTGCCGGACTCGACGCTCGTGGCGGCGCAGCGGCGGCGGCACGAGGCGCGATCGACTCCGGCGAGGTCGAGGCGGTCGACTCGACGCTTGGGCCTCGACGTGGCCCGTCGGCGCCCGCGGGCGCATGGTGATACGGACGACCGCGGTGTCGCCGGCTCATCGGCCGGCTCGTCCGGGAACGACGTCCCGGCCCGGGAGTGCGCCGTCGAGACGACGCCGTGAGGTGGTGGTCATGCGATCTCGGACGGGTTGGACGGGACGCATCGGGCGCATCCCGTCGCCTGATGATACCGCAGGGTGGCCGAGCGGAGCCGGAGCCGGCGATGAGATCGATTTTCAGCCGTCGACGACGTACAGCTCGCGGGGCGCCTCGTTGAGCTCGATCGGGCCGTCGGGACCGCACACCACGATGTCCTCGATCCTGGCCCCGTACTCACCCACCAGATAGATGCCGGGCTCGACCGAGAAGGCCATGCCCTCCCGGAGCGCCTCGGTGTTGCCGCCGATGATGTACGGCTCCTCGTGCCCTTCGAGCCCGATGCCGTGACCGGTCCGATGAAAGAAGGCGTCTCCGTAACCTTCGGCCGCGATGGGCCGCCGGGCAGCCGCATCCACCGCTTCGCAGGCGATCCCCGGCCGGACGGCGGCGCGAGCGGCCGCCTGGGCGCCGTGGAGGACGCCGAACAGATGACGGAAACGCTCGTCCGGACCCTTGGCGGCATCGCCCCCGGTCACCCACAACGTCCGGGTGATATCCGATCCATAGCCCGCCAGCGTTCCGCCGATATCAAGGACGATCGGCTCGCCGGCGCAGATCACCCGATCCGAGGCCTCATGATGCGGCGACGCCGAGTTCGGGCCCGATCCGACGATGGCGAAGAGCGCTTCATCGTGGCCCTCGGCGATCAGTCGCTCGCGCACCTCGTCGGCCACATCGGCTTCCGTCCGGCCAACGAGTCGGCCACGGGCGATCTGCGCGACGACCCGATCCGCGGCGTGGGCGGCAAGCGTCAGCAGGGCGATCTCGTCCGGATCCTTGACCATTCGCAGCTCGCGCAGAACGGCCGAGGCCACCGAGAAGCGCGCGCCCATCAACTGCTGCTGGAGCGGCAGCAAGTGACGTGCGGGCAGGTCGTCTGAGACGGCGACCTGGATCCCGCGCCCGGCGATCGCCCCGGCCGCGTCGCGAACCAGCCCAGCCACCAGCGCATGCGCGTCGTCGCCCTCCTCCCAGGTGACGACCGGGAGGTCGCCCGAGGCTGCCGGCGGGCAGAGACGGGCCGGCGTCGCCTCCAATCGCGGTACGACCAGGGACCAGGCCCCGCCCGCCGGGATCACCAGCATGGTCAGACGCTCGAGCGGCATCGCCGGATACCCGGCGAGATGGCGAAGGTCGGCGCCGACCCCGACGAGGATCGCGTCGACGCCGGCTGTCTCTGCCAGGCGGCGCGCCGCCGTCAGCCGCTCGACGAAGCGCGTCGCCGGAATGGTCGGGCGTGTCGTGATCATGCGGTCGGCTCTACTGGGTGGACTTCGGACAGCCAGGCGGCGATCTGGCGCAGGCCATCCTCGAACAGTCTGCGATACGGGTGGACGCGCCCGGCGCCGGCGCCCAGCGCTCGAACCCGAAGCTCGCGATCGTCGTGCTGGCCGACGGCCATGACCGGGCGGCCGGCCGCCCTGGCGGCCGTGATCGCCGCGACACCGTCGTAGGCGCGAGCGGTCAGGTCCACGATCACTCCATCCACCTCGGGCAGGGCTGCCTCCAAGCCCGGCGCCGAGCGGACGGACAGCGCGGTCGCGCCGGCGGCGCCCACGAGCTCGGCCAGCCTGGTGGCCCAGATCAGATCGTCGGCCAGGATGGCGATCCGCTTCGTCAATGCAGGGACTCCGCGAGGTGGTGGAAGACGTCCCGTGCGGTGACCACGCCCATCGGTCGGCCGTCCTCGATGATCGGGATATGGCGGAACCCGCCGACCGCCATCTTGTGGATGGCCAGCGCGATCGGATCGTCGTGGCGCAGGACGACCGGATCGGCGGTCATGAAGTCCCGCACGTGGAAGGCGTCGAGGTGCTTGCCGGCCGCCTTCACCACCGCGTCGCGGTCGGTGAAGATGCCCACGAGCCGATCGTTCACCGTGACCAGGACGCAGTCCGCCTCCGCCTCCTGCATCCGAGCGATCACGACGTCGACGGGGGTGTCAGGGCCGACGGTGAGTGGGGGTGGCGCCCCTAGATCGTCGAGATGCTCGCCGAGGAGAAGACCCTGGAATGACAGGGCCGGTTGCGGGATGTCGTGACCGCCCAGCTCCGCGCCGCAGTTGTCGCAGACCTCGGCCCCCGTCAGATTGTCGAACTCGCAGACCGGACAGCGCATCTGATCGCTCCCTCTCCGCCTATCTCGCTAGTCGACCGTCCAGGTCTCGCCGCCGTTGAGCACCTGCTCGAGATCACCCGCGCCGGTCCGCGCGACCGCGGCGGTCAACTGGTCCGCGATCAATTGATCGTGAGTGGGACGCGAGACCGCCCGGAGCACGCCGACCGGCACCGGGTAATCCGGCCAGAACATGCGCGACAGCATCAGCGCCAGGTACGGCTCCTCGGCCTGCTCGTCATGGACCAGCAGGTCCGCTTCGGTGATGCCGTTCTCGCCGATTGTGACAACCTCGGGGTGCAGGCCGTTCAGGCGGATCCCCTTGTTGCGGTCCTTGCCGAAGATCATCGGCTTGCCGTGCTCCAGGAACAGCATCCGATCCTCGCGGACGTCGCGATCGGTGAAATCGCGCCACGCGCCGTCGTTGAAGATATTGCAATTCTGGAGGACCTCGACGAAGCACGAGCCCTTGTGGCGGCCAGAACGCTCGAGGGTCCCCTGCAGGTGCTCCGTGTGGGTATCGACCGAGCGGGCCACGAACGACGCCTCAGCCGCCAGGGCGACGGTCAACGGCATGATCGGGGTATCGATGGTGCCGGCCGGGGTCGACTTCGTCCGCTTGCCGAACTCGGATGTCGGCGAGGCCTGCCCCTTGGTCAGCCCGTAGATCCGGTTGTTGAACATGATCATGTTGATGTCGACGTTGCGGCGCATCGAATGGAGCACGTGGTTGCCCCCGATCGACAACGCGTCGCCGTCCCCGGTGATGACCCAGACCATGAGGTCCGGACGGGCCGCCTTGAGGCCCGTGGCGAGTGTCGGCGCCCGACCGTGGATCGTATGGAAGCCATAGGTATTCATGTAGTACGGGAGGCGGCCGGAGCAGCCGATCCCGGAGATGAACACGATGCTCTCTCGCGGGTAGCCGAAATCCGGCATGACCTTCTGGGTCTGGGCCAGGATCGAGTAGTCGCCACAACCGGGGCACCAACGCACTTCCTGGTCGGACACAAAGTCCTTGCGGGTGAGCCGGATGACCGCGGCATTCTCGGGGCTGAGGGGCGGCTGCGGCGGGACTGTGGCTGCGGCCGAGGTGCCGTCGGTGTCGGTCATGCGCTCACTCCGCGAGGAGGCGCTCGGCCTCGTCGACGATCTCTGCGATGCGGAACGGCTTGCCGCGGACCCGGTTGTAGCCGATGGCGTCGATCAGGTACTTCGCCCGGATCAGCATCAGGAGCTGGCCGAGATTGACCTCCGGGATCAGCACCCGCCTGTAGCTCCGGAGCACGGCCTCCGTGTTGGTCGGGAAAGGATTGAGGTGGCGCAGGTGGGCGTGCGCCACGGAGCGGCCGTCCGCGGTAAAGCGCTCGACCGCCGAGCGGATGGCGCCGTACGTCGA
>JAUSJS010000205.1 GCA_030647575.1 Candidatus Limnocylindrales bacterium
GCGGAGGCGACATCGTCGCATGCCGTGACGGGCGGACCCCGGTTCGGCCGGCGCCGCCTCTTGCGGGTGCTCGGACTCGGCACGCTCGCTGTCGTTCCGCTGCCGGTCCTGCCGGAGTTGTTTCGTACCGCCGGCGTGGCCGCGGGCCAGCCCGCCCCGGTTCACGGGCTGGGCGAGCCGGCGTACACGCGCGACGGACGGATCCGCCAGTGGACGATGATTATCGACCTCCGCTCATGCGACGGCTGCCAGAGCATCGGCCAGCCGCCGCGCTGCACCGCCGCCTGCATCGAGGGCCACTTCGCGCCCGCGCCGATGGAGTGGATGGAAACCTTCGAGGCGGAGCTGCCGGGCGGCGGCACGCAGTTCATCCCGACGCCCTGCCAGCAGTGCGAGAACCCGCCCTGCGTCAACGTGTGCCCGGTCGGCGCCACGTTCTCCACGCCCGAAGGGACGGTCCTCATCGACCAGGAGCGCTGCATTGGCTGCCGGATCTGCATGGCAGCATGCCCCTACGATCGGCGCTTTTTCAACTGGGGTGACGCCCCGGTACCGCCGGAGGCGTTGCTCGCCGACTACTCGCCCGAGCACCAGGTCCCCGCCAAGAAGGGGACGGTGATGAAGTGCGACTTCTGCCCCGACATGGCGCGCGCCGGGACGCTTCCCTATTGCGCCCAGGGTTGCCCAAACGGGGCCATCTACTACGGCGACCTCGAGGAGGACGTCGCGACCAACGGCAGGGTGATCGTGTCGGTGTCGCGCTTCCTTTCCGAGAACGACGCCTACCGACTGAAGGAAGATCTGGGCACCAAGCCGCGCGTCTATTACATCCGCGGCCACGGCGAGGTGGTCGGGCGTGACGCCTTCACCCCTGACCGGCAGCCGACCGAGTGGCCCTGGATGGAACGGGCCGCGGGAGCCGCGACATGGCAGCGCTGAGCGAGTGGCAGGAGCGCCTCGAGGAGACGGCGCTCGCGCCCATCAGGCGGACCGGCCGGCGCTTCTGGGCGCTCGTCGCCTTCCTGCTCGCCGTCATCGGCTGGGGCGCCTATGCCTACTCGGTCCAGCTGCGCGACGGCCTCGTCGTGACCGGGATGCGCGACCGGATCTCCTGGGGCCTCTACATCTCCACGTTCGTCTTTTTCATCGGCATCAGCCACGCCGGCACGCTGATCTCGGCGATCCTGCGCGTCTCACAGGCGCGCTGGCGGACGCCCGTGACGCGGATGGCCGAGTTCGTCACCGTGGTGGCACTCGTCTGCGGTGCCTCCTACGTCATCATCGACCTCGGTCGCCCCGACCGCCTTCTCAACGTCGTCATCTACGGACGATGGCAGTCGCCGATCATCTGGGATGTGCTGGCCATCACCACGTACCTGACGGGCAGCATCACCTATCTGTTTGTTCCGATGATCCCCGACCTCGCCCTCTTTCGGGACCGCCTCGCCGGTCGTACCTCGCGATGGCGAGGCTGGCTCTACACCGTCCTGGCGATCGGCTGGAACGGCAATGCCACGCAGCGGCGCTCCCTCACCTCCGCGATCGGCGTGCTCATGATCCTCATCATCCCGATCGCCGTCTCGGTCCACACCGTCGTCTCGTGGATCTTCGCCATGACCCTGCGGGTGCCCTGGAACAGTGCTCTCTTCGGAGCCTTCTTCGTCGCCGGGGCGATCTTCTCGGGGATCGGCATCCTGATCATCGTGATGGCCGTCCTGCGCCGCGCGTACCACCTCGAGGAGTACGTCACCGAGAAGCATTTCGTCTACCTCGGCTACCTGATGGCGACCTTCGCGGCGATCATGATCTACGCCAACATCAGCGAACTGCTGACCCATGGCTACAAGCTCAGTGAAGGAGTGGAGTTCCACTTCCGCCAGCTCTTCCTGGCGGAGTTCGCCCCCCTCTTCTGGTTCTACCTCCTGGGCGGTCTCGTCACCCCGATCGTGATCGCCCTGCTCCCCGCGACGCGGAACGTCCGCGGCATGGTCGTGGCGGCCGTCCTGGTCACCCTCGCGATGTGGATCGAGCGGTACGTCATCGTGGTGACCGGCCTGCGCGTCCCGCTCATGCCGTACGAGCCGGCCAGCTATGCCCCGACCTGGGTCGAGTGGTCGCTCCTGGCCGCCGGGCTCGCCCTGTTCGCGCTGCTGATCACCGTATTCACCAAGGTCTTCCCGATCATCGCGGTCTGGGAGGTTGCCGAGGACCACGAGGCGACGGTCGCCCCGCCCGGCACCGTTCGGCCCGCCGCCCTGGAAACCCCGAAGCTAGCAGGAGAAGTCGGCCCATGAACGTGATCACCCGGCGGGCCATCCGGACCGCGATCGGCGTCCTCGCGGTCGGAGCGATCGCCGTCGCCATGGCAGGCCCCGCACTCGCGTCGCACGTGGCGGTCCAGACCACCGTCCCCGACGAGGGGACGGTCGGCGAGGTGCTCCTCAGCACGGTCGACCTCCGCGCGGGAGACGGCACGCCGCTTCAGGGGACGACCGTCATCTTCTACCTCCACATGTCCTTCGCCGGCGTCGTTGGCGAAGCCGAGATCGGCCGGGCGGTGACCGACGAGACCGGCGTCGCCACCCTTGCCTACAGGCCGCGCCTCGCCGGGCACCACGAGCTCCGGATGGAGTACGTCACACCCGGCGACGGCGAGGTCGAAGCGACCAGCACGAGCTTCGACGTCACCGGTGGCCAACAGCTCTACCGCTCCGCGGCCGGCATCGACGTCCCGGGCGTCGACGCAGGGCTCCTGATGGCCGTCCTCGCCACCGTCTGGTCGATCCTGTTCTGGGTGGCGCTCCGATTCGTCGCGATCGCCCGAGCGGGCGGTGAGGCCAGGACACCCGGGCTCTACCAGACACCATGAGCCGCTTCTTCGTCCCCGTCGTCTTCGTCGCCCTCATGAGCGGCCTCGCGTTCGGCCTGATCGTCGGCGTCGTCGCGCGCAGCCCGGAGACGCACGCCAACGTGCGGCCGGAGGGCTTTGACCGGACGCCAATCGGTTACGTGGGCGAAGAGATCCCCTACACGGGCATCGGCCTGGCCGATCCTCGGTCCGCCGCGAGTGCCGATCCGGTCGCGCGCGGCCGGCTCCTCTTCCTGGGATACGGCTGCGCCGCCTGCCACGGCCTCGCCAGCCAGGGGGGAGTCATCGGCCCCAACCTCGACCTCGAGGAACTGTTCCTCGACGACTTCCGGCCTGTCGTCCGGTCCGGTCCGGGGGGGATGCCCGCCTTCACCGAGGAGATCCTCAGCGATGACGATCTCGACGCGATCTACGCGTTCCTCAAGGCGATCCGACAGGAGGCCGCCGCGACGTCCGACGGATCCACATGGGCCCCCTAGAGACAGGAGGCAAGATGGGAACGTGCCCGGTCGACGTGCGGGCACCCTGAGCGACCGGAATCGTCCGTACCGGTCGGCCCGCTAGATGGTGACGAATGCCACCGTCAGGGGGCCGTGCCGCGGATGACGCTGCCTTCGCCGGCGGCGAGCGGGAACTGAGGTCATGGAGACCGGCATCAACATCGGGATACTCATCGCCTTCCTCGGCGGCATGGTCTCGTTCGCTTCGCCGTGCTGCCTGCCGCTCGTGCCGGCCTACGTCGGGTACATGGTCGGGAGCCAGCCGGACGACGGCACGGTCCGGCGCAGGGCCGCGTTCGGCCAGGCCCTCGCGTTCGTGCTCGGCTTCTCGGCCGTGTTCATCGCGCTGTGGGCGTCGGTCGGCCTCATCGGCTACGTGCTCCGCGACTACGTCGGGATGCTCCGCCAGGCCGGCGGCGCGGTCCTCGTCTTCATGGGCCTCCACGTGGCCGGCGTGATCAACGTCACCGCCCTCTATCGCGAGGTCCACCTGCCCGTCGGCCCCATCGGTGGGGCCTCGATGGGCTTCGGCCAGGCTGCCCCGTCGACGCCGAGCTACCGGCGTTCTACGCTCCTCGGGGTCGTCTTCGCGGCCGGCTGGACGCCCTGCATCGGCCCGATCCTCGGCGGGATCATCGGCCTCGCCTCGGTCAGCGCCAGCGTCGCGCAGGGGACCATGCTGCTCGTCGCCTACGCGACCGGCCTGGCGATCCCGTTCATCCTCGTCGCCGTCGGCGCCACCTCGGTCAGCCATCGACTCGGCTGGCTGCGCGACCACCACACGGCCGTCTCGGCGGTGACCGGAGCGATGCTCGTCCTGGTCGGCTTCCTGATGATCACGAACACCTTCGCTCGCCTGTCGGGCCTCTTTGTACCGTTCGGTTCCTGAGGGAGAACGCGGATGACCCAGACAGTTCGGACTCAGGCCATCCCGCGGGCCGATCGCGGGCCGACCGACGACCTCGACGCAGGCCGCACGGTTTCGCCCGCGGACATCCGCGAGCGGCTGTGGCACTTCTTCATCTCGATGCGGACCGGGCTCGCCCTCATGCTCGGGCTCGCCGTCCTGGGCCTCATCGGCACGCTGCTCGTCCAGGCTCCGGAGGGCCTGAAGAGCGATCCGCAGGCCTACCCAGCGTGGCTCGAATCGCTCCGTCCCAGGTACGGTGGCTGGACGGGCGTCCTCGATGCCCTCGGCCTGTTCTCGATCTTCAGCTCGATCTGGTTCAGGGGAATCGTCATGCTCCTGACGACAAGCGTCCTGGCCTGCTCGGTGAACCGGGCGCCCCATCTCTGGAAGCAGGCCGTCCACCCCCGGACGAACATGAGCGAGACGTTCTTCGCGCACGCACCGCTCAGCGCGAGCATCGCGGCACCGACCCATCCGGACGCCGCCCTCGCCGAGATCCAGGCGGCGTTCCGGGCTCGCCACTTCCGGACCATCGTCAAGGGGGACGGTGACACGATCCACCTCTACGCCGACCGATTCCGCTGGGGACCGTTCGGGACGGTGATCGCCCATCTCAGCCTCATCTTCATCCTTGCCGGCGCCCTCATCGGGACCGCCTGGGGCTTCCGCAACACCGGGCTCGCGGTGCCGGTCGGGTCGCGGGTCGATGTCGGGTACGGCACGGGCCTGTCGATCGAGGCGAAGAGCTTCACCGACTCCTACTACCCGAACGGCAGCCCGAGCGACTTCACGAGCGACCTCGTCCTGTACAGGGACGGGGCGCAGATCGACGCCGCGACGATCCGGGTCAACCAGCCGCTGCGCGCCGGCGACGTGACCGTCTACCAGTCCTTCTACGGCGCCGCGGCCGCGATGAAGGTGGCTGACCCGACCGGCACGGTCGTCTTCGAGCGGGGCGTCCCACTCGAGTGGACCTCGAGCGACGGCAAGCACCGGGTCGGCCAGATCATCCTGCCGGACGTCGGGCTGACGGCCTATGTCATCGGGGCCGCCTCGGGTGAGGTGGATCCCCAGATCAAGCCGGGCCAGATGGGGATCGAGGTCTACACCTCCGGCAGCGAGGGCAGCCCGATCGCCACCGGGGTCATCTCCCAGGGCCAACCGGCGAAGATCGCCGGGCTCGACTTCACGTTCGTCCGTGAACGCCAGTTCACCGGCCTGATCGTCGCCCGGGACCCGGGCGCGGTCTTCGTCTGGATCGGCGCAAGCCTCCTCGTGTTCGGGATCAGCCTCGTCTTCTTCTTCCCGAGTCGGCGGGCTTGGGCGCTCATCCGCCGGCGGCCCGGCGGGAGCTCGATCCAGGTCGGGGCGGTCGTCCGCCACGACGTCAGCTTCGAGGCCGATTTCAAGCGCCTCGTCGATGAGCTGAAGCTCGCCCTGACCGGGCCGAGCGCAATCTGAAGGAAGAGGCAGCACCCATGTTCAAGATGTCGGAGTACAGCTTCATCGCCGGGGTCATCTCCGTTGGTCTGGCACTGGGCTGCTACGTGATTGCCTTCGTGGCCGCTCGCGTGATGCGCCAGCGGACGGCGCTGGCCGGGGTCGGTACGGGTGGCGGGACGATCGGGGTCGATCGGCGTGGCGGGGTCAACCTCGGGGCGTACGGCACCCTCCTCGTTTACCTCGCCCTCGCATTCCTGACCGCGTCGCTCGTCTTCCGGACGATCGCCACCGGCCACGGCCCGTTCGCCAACATGTACGAGTTCTCGATCGCCTTCGCCTGGGGCACCCTGGCGATGTACGCCTACTTCGAGCGGCGCTACC
Source organism: Candidatus Limnocylindrales bacterium (assembly GCA_030647575.1). Lineage (GTDB taxonomy): Bacteria > Chloroflexota > Limnocylindria > Limnocylindrales > CSP1-4 > SPCO01. The sequence goes on from JAUSJS010000205.1 coordinate 6,104, forward strand.
ACGAGCGGGCCCTCGGCCTCGTCGCCCTGCCGATCGCACTCGCGTTGCTGCTCTACGCGATGACGATCCCAGCGACCATCGACCCGCTCGTACCGGCCCTCCAGAACAACCTCCTGCTGTCGGTCCATGTCGCGGTCGCGGTCGTCGCCTACGGGACGTTCAGCGTCGCCTTCGCAGCGGCGATCCTGTACCTCGTCCGGGGCGAGGACGGCCGACGCGGCTTGCCGAGCCGCGAGCTGCTCGACGAGATCTCGTACAAGGCCGTCGTCATCGGGTTCCCCTTCCTGACCCTCACGATCGTCCTCGGCGCCGTCTGGGCGGAGGTCGCCTGGGGCACGTACTGGAGCTGGGACCCCAAGGAGACCGCCTCGCTCGTGACGTGGCTGATCTACGGCTCCTACCTCCACGCCCGGGTCGTTCGCGGCTGGCGCGGCGAGCGAGCCGCCTCGCTCCTGCTCCTCGGCTTCGCCGCCACGCTGTTCACCTACTTCGGGAACCTCTTCTTCGGCGGCCTGCACAGCTACAGCGGCCTCAACAACCAGTGAGGCCACCAATCGAGAACAACGGCCTCTCGCTGATGCGGGAGGCAGGAGGTCCACGATGGAAGCGCGCGCGGTGACCGCCAACGGCGGCCGAACGGCCGGGGCGGGCCAGAGCCGGAGCGCCACGCTCGCGATCATGGGCGTGACCGCGGCAATCATCGCCGCCGTGGCCTTCATGGTGAACCAGCCGACCGCGGGCGCGGACGGCTTCACGACCGTGACCCTCTCCGGCGGCGCCAGCGGCGAGCCCCCGACGGTCGGGAAGGCGGCGCCGGACTTCCTCGCCACGACCGTGGACGGGAAGATGGTCAGGCTCAGCGACTTCAAGGGCAAGCCCGTCTGGCTGACGTTCGGGGCGAGCTGGTGCCAGCCCTGCCGGGCGGAGAACCCCGACATCCAGGCCACCTACCAGAAGTTCGTTGACCGCGGCCTCGTGGTCCTGGCGATGTTTATCTCCGAGGATGCCCCGGCGGTCAGGGACTACGCGGACCGGGTCGGGCTGACCTACCGGAAGGTCGCCGACCCTGACACCCGGATCGCCTCCGAGTACCGGATCATGGGCATCCCGTCGCACTACTTCATCGACCGCTCCGGCGTGCTTCGCCTGATGAAGATCGGCAGCCTCGACCCGGCAGCCATGGAAGCGGCACTGAAGGGGATCCTTGAGTGACCAAGTGCACAGGCGAGCCGCCGGACTGTCGCGGTCTGAGGTGTTTCCAATCGAGCCACGATCCAGGAGCGGGAGATCCGCGTGCCGAGCGTGGGGCAACCAATATCTGTCTCATGTAGAAGGACGGGAGGCAACGTGCCGAGGTTGTGGAGGGCTCCCTGGAACCCGACCTCGGCCCGCTCTTTTGGCACCCCGCGATGAGCTTCTCGGGCCCGCCACCTGGAAGCCTCCCTTTCTCTGGGCTGGGTCATCCGGCCGATGGCCAGGGTCGGCGCGCAGCCGCGAAGCGCCGCCACCGACTCGACTCGTCGCGATCCTGCGCTGCGTCTCGTCGCGGATGACCGTTCCAGCGGCGAATGATGCTGGTGGCAGCAGCACATCTGGCTGAAGAACCCCCACAAGAGGCGCCGGTGACCGCCGATTGGTCGCGGTTCACGGCCCGACGAGCGTGGGAGTGGTCGGCGGACCTGCGGTCTCGGTCTGGGCCCACCCGGTATGGTGCCCCATGCCCGGATACAGCTGGTGGGAGCAGCGCCGACCTGGAGAGCCGCGCTCCGACCGGCCGGCGCAGACGTTGGGATGTGCTTACCAGGCGCCAGGATGGCATCCCCAACCGGCGGCCGACCGTGCACACTGGGGGTATCTCACCCCTGCCACCAGGCACACGGGAGACGAACGGGTCGAGCTGATGCGTGGTCTCCAGCGACTGAGCCTCCGCTTCAGGATCGCCGGCGGCGTCCTGGCCGGTCTTGTGGTCCTCTTCACGTTCTTCGGCTTGCTCGTCGTGCGCACCATCAACCTGAGCACCGACGCCGCACTCCAGGAGCGGCTCCGCCTGGCGGAGATCACCGCCCGGTCGGTCGATTCGCTCCTCGACCACACCGCCCGGCAGCTCCAGAAGACGGCGACCCTGCTGGCGGCACTCGAGGACGGCCAGGCGGAGCAGCAGGGGGCCCGGCTCTGGGACGTACTCGGCGAGTTCCACCGCATCATCGCGCTGGACGAGGAGGGCCGAGTGCTGTGGGACGTGCCTCGAACGACGAACGGAGCGACCTGGGACTTCGAGGACGACGAGGCGGTCCGGGCGGCCGTGCGCTCGGGCGGCCTGAGTGTCGTGTCACCCGCGGCCCACGGCTCGCCAGATCGCCTGCTCGCCATCATCATCGCGCCGCTCCCCGCCGGCGAGGGCCGCTCCGCCGGCTTCCTGGCCGGCGAGCTGGGCACTTCGCACCACGGCATCGGCCTGCTCGAGCTTCCCGGGACCGAGGGTTCGGTCCGTGGCGAGATCGTCGACGCCGCCGGCCTCATCGTCACCACGTCGGGGAGGGCGGACGCCGAACCTCCAGACGAACACGTGCAGATCCTGGCGCAACTGATCGCCGATAGGCAGCCGGCAACGACGATCCATCGCGTCGCGGACGGCGCGGACCATGTCGTTGCCTACCAGCCGTTCGCCTCCCTGCCGGGGGGCGTCGTCGTCGAGCAGACCGAGGACGTGGCGATGGTGATCCCCCGGGAGATGCAGCGGACGCTGCTCGTCTACGGCGCCGCGGCGCTGGCCATCGCCTCGGCGGCCGCCTGGCTCCACGCCCATTCGGTCGTGCGGCCGATCCGGCGTCTCACGGGGGATGCCGCGCGAATGGCCTCCGGCGACCTGGAGAGCCCGATCGCGGTCTCCCGCGACGACGAGATCGGGGAGCTGGCCCGCCGCTTCGACGAGATGCGCGTCAAGCTGAAGGCCTCCCTCGAGGAGAGTGCCCGCTGGGCGGAGGAGCTCGAGCACCGCGTCGACGAGCGGACACGCGAGGTGGAGGAGCGGAACCGTGAGCTCAACGCCCTCAATCGGATCCGGCGCCAGCTCCTGGCCAAGACGATCTCCGCCCAGGAGGAGGAGCGCAAGCGCCTGGCGCGCGCGCTGCACGACGACTCGGCGCAGACGCTGACGGCCGTCCTGATGACGCTCAAGACGGCCGAGGACGCGCTCCCTGCCGCCCCCGACGGCGCGCTGCGGGCGCTGGGCCGGAGCCGCTCCCAGCTCGAGGTAGCGCTGCGCGAGATCCGCGAGGCGATCATGGACCTGCGACCGAGCGCCCTCGACGACCTGGGGCTCGCTGCCGCGGTCCGCTGGTACGCCGACGAACATCTGCGCCCGCTCGGCATCAAGGTCGCCTTCGAGATCGGCGGCGACGAGCAGCGCGCCACGGGTGCCGCTGCGACCGCGATCTTCCGGATCGTCCAGGAGGCGGTCAACAACGTCGCCCGGCACTCCGGCGCTCGGCGGGCCAGGATCACCCTCGAGTTCGGTCCCTCGGCCGTCCTCACCGTCGTCGAGGACGACGGCACCGGCTTCGATCCAGAGGGTCTCCGGCAGCCGCAGGAGAGCGGGCGCGGCCTCGGACTGCTCGGGATGCGCGAGCGCGCCGAGCTCTTCGGTGGTGACGTCGAGATCGAGTCCGGCGCCGGGCAGGGGACATCCGTCCGCGTCCGGATCCCCTACGCGTAGGAGGGCACGCCGTGGAGAGGATCAGGGTCCTGATCGCCGACGACCACACGCTCGTGCGTGAAGGGCTGCGCGCCCTCCTGGAGGGGCAAGGTGACTTCGAGGTGATCGCCGAGGCCTCGAACGGGCGGGAGGCGGTCGATCGCGCGATCCAGATGCGGCCGGACGTGGTGTTGATGGATATCGGCATGCCCGAGCTCGATGGCCTGGCCGCCACGCGCCACATCGTGCGCACCAATCCAGCGATCCGCATCCTCGTCCTCACCGTCCACGAGACCGAGGACTACTTCTTCCGCGTCCTGGAGGCCGGCGCCCACGGCTTCCTGGTCAAGGACGCCGCCTCGACCGAGCTGGTGGCGGCCGTCCGAGCCGTCCACCACGGCGGCGTCTACCTTCATCCGCCGATGGCGAAGCGTCTCGTCGAAGAGTACCTGCAGCGGATCGGCAGCGGCGAGGAACGCGCCGCGCACGCCATGCTGACGCCCCGGGAGCGCCAGATCCTGGCGCTGATCGGCGCCGGCCACACCAACCAGGAGATCGCCGAGCAGCTCTCGCTCAGCATCAACACCGTGCAGGCGCATCGCAGCCACATCATCGACAAGCTCAACCTCCACAGTCGCGCCGACCTGATGCGCTACGCGGTCCGTGTCGGCCTGCTGCGGGACCCTGGCTAGCCCTGGCTAGCCCGGCGCGCGGTTGGTCCCGCGTCGCAGTGACGCCGGGCGCCGATCGGGGGCCCCACCATCGCGGAAAGACACTAGCTCGGGACGCCCCTTTCTCTTCGCGTCTGCTCAGTTGGCCTGATGTGCCCGCCGACCGGCAGGGCGGACGATGGTCCCGAGATGGACGACGAGGACACCGAACGGGCGACGACGGAACGGGGCGATGACCGTGCGGAGGCGACATCGTCGCATGCCGTGACGGGCGGACCCCGGTTCGGCCGGCGCCGCCTCTTGCGGGTGCTCGGACTCGGCACGCTCGCTGTCGTTCCGCTGCCGGTCCTGCCGGAGTTGTTTCGTACCGCCGGCGTGGCC